>DASXJO010000199.1:0-10540 GCA_036497385.1 Candidatus Angelobacter sp.
AAGGGTATTCGCCCGCTCAGTCTGGAAAAAGAAGAGAAGGTTAAACAGGCGATCATCCGCCGCCATTACTCCCTGGAAAATGTTCTGCGCAACTGGCTGAAAGAGCCGGGAATTCTGCTGCTGGACGAAGGCCCAAGCATCTCCGAAGGCCATATGGCGGAGAAGCTGACGATCATCAATTCCAAAAACGAGTCGGTAACAATTCTCGTGGATCCTTCAAGTCATTTGCCGCTGGAGAAACGCTTTTCCGTTCGTGATCCTCGCTATCGTGACCGCGATGAAGAGGTACAGATTTACGGCGATTGGAAAGAGTTCCAGGGCGTCAATACGCCGCGTATGACGGTCATCAAGCGGAATGGCGAAACCATATCGCAGCAGATTATCCTGAATATCACCTATAACATCCATCCCTCTGACGCGCTTTTTGACCCTACTGTGGCCAAAATCAATCCAGTAAAAGAGAAGTAGTTCCGCTTTGGTCACCATCTGGGAAGCTATTGGGCACATGTAACTTACATGCAAAGCCACGATCTGTGGCTTTGCCTAACAACAAGGAAAACAGCACGTTTGCCAAATAAATAGGAATTTTGCCCAATAAAGAACTTTATATTTTTTGTGTTTTTCACTGGGGAGCCAAGAAAAATCCCTACGTGGTTAACGTAGGGATACAGTTTCATTGCCGCATGACCGACTTAATTCTTACTTGCCGTGAACCAGATAGTACAGCGTAAAACACGCCTTTACGATCTTGGTTGCGGGTGTAAGAAGTTTGTCGGTTTGCTCCAATAGAGCGAGCAGCTTTTTCTTAGTCAAAATTGTTTTCCTTTTGGGGCTGTTTTTGTGTTCTCCGGCGGGTGCCGGAGGGAGAAACAATGCCCGTCTAGCGTCTGTATAACGCTAACGGACTGTAACAATCATACGCCCAAGGCAAAGTAGAAACTTGACTCCCCGGTGAAGCACATAAAAGTTTAGTTTTTCCAGAAAGTCGTTTCAATATTCAGTTCGCACATTTCGTGAATCAGCACTACGAGATTATGACAAAGCACCTTACAGAGCGCCTCATTTACCAGCGCGGTATCAGTCTTGCTGCGCAGCGAGTCACCGAATTTCCGTTTCATCATGGAAAAGGTAGATTCGACATTGGAACGCTTGTGGTAGTGCTGCAAATATTCTTCGCGCTTGTACATGAAATAGTGGAACATTTGCTCGTACAGCGCGGAAGCCTTGCCCGTTGTGTTCCGTTTGAAAGCCATAAACGGCGTTGCATTGTGTGCGGTAATCGCGGCCACGTTCTTCGCACCACCATAGGCGGCATCGGCAGAAACCTCAGAGATCGTAAAAGCCTTTGCCGTGGCATTAACCAGCTTGGGCAACATGGGACTGTCGCCCGAATGTACATCGTCAATCTCGATAGCAGTAATGATGTTCGTCTTAACTCCGCACATAACATGCGCCTTTATCCATTGTGCCTTTTGCATCATCTTGCCGTATTTGTGGTCATACCAGCGAATATATCGGGATGTTCCGAAGCCGGAAGAATCAACCGCGAAATCAACTTCCACGCTGGCCAGAGGCAAGCTGCTCTGCCTAATCAGTTCGAGCAATACAGGTGTCAATCCCTCATCTTCAAGGTAATTGAAAATCGAGTTGTAACAGGGAACACGGGAGATCATGCCGCGCATGTGAGATTCGCGGAGATCACTCATAAAACGCCGTCCAGAGAAACAAGAATAGACTTTGAAGGCAGAGGCAAACACGGCATCCCGCAAAGGCAAGCTAGGCCTTCCACGCCGTTGCGTGACTGGTTCCTGAATGCCAGAGCAGAGATCGCGCAGCAATTCTTGAAACCTGTCTTGTTCGCTAGTCTGAGCAGCGTTATACGCTGGCCAGTTCTGCGGGTAAGTCTTGCGTTTTGTAACAGTCACCGTTTCAGTAACCGTAGTGCTGCCATCGGGGTTGGTTTGCTGCACTACGAAATAGGCCACGGCATAAATATGCTTACAGGGCATACGCCGTTCTTCAAAATCGGGGCAGGAGCAAACTGGTTCATCGGCATTAGCGAGATCAACGAAATAACGAGAAGTGCTGGACTGAGAGGGAACAAGCCATCTCGTTTGTCCGTTCTTTTTAATCTGTGCGGTTTCCGCGATAACTTTTCCACGCTGCTCTCTCGTTTCCATAACCCTCTCTTTCTGAGAGGTATATTACTAACAGGTATATATGATGTCAAGTAAAATAGTAAAAATATGTTACTTGACGGAATACACTCTTGGCCGTATCATCAAAGCATGGCCAAGATCACGTTACAGGGCTACCAGTGCGAACGCTGTGAGCACACTTGGGTTCCGCGACAAGGGAATGACGAAGAACCCAAGGTGTGCCCAAAGTGCAAATCGCCTTATTGGAATACGCCCCGCAAGTCGGATAGCAAAAAGACAAAGCGGGGCTAGGGCAGGTCTTTACGCCTGTATGAGCACGATGACGGTTACTGAATCATCTTGCAGGATGACCAGAACCGTCAGTGCTCGTGTTCGGAAACAACAAAGCACTAAACCTCCTATCCGGGGATTCTTTAGTCAAAGCGTAAGCATCCCTGTATGCCTTGCAGTACCACGAAAAAGAAATTCATGGCAAATCACCTTTGTTTTTGAGTATTTTGAAGAAAAGTTTGTACTGGAAAATGCGCTTTCTTGGGGTGAGGTAAATCCCTTGGCGGTGTTAATAAAGCGTGGATTATCAGTGGTGCAATAAAACGCCCACTTCTAGACAAAGTGGGCGTTTCATTTACCGAAGATCAGTGTATCACACTGGAATCTTACTAGTCAACCCAACTAGAGACTTCCAACGGTAGGCCAGCGTTTCAGTGGTTTGTAATTGTGAGTTTTCCAATCTGACAATTCAGGAAAAATTGTAATGTACGGCTCAACATCGAAACTAAGGAACGTCCGGTCTTGGAACATGATGCCGATTGAGTATCCGTTTTCCGTAGGCATGAGTTCCACGCCTTCAACGATCTTCCCCTTAATCTCAGGGAAGGCGTTTTTACGTTTTATGCGGGAGCGTGTAACCTTGCTCTTAGCCATTGTCGCCTCTCATTCAGGTGCTTTGGTTAGGGCCGCGTTCGTGCTCAAACACGGGCGCGTCCCGTTACACACTTATAAGCACATATCGGGCGAAAGCAAAGGAAAAAGCGACTTGCCCAATAATTCAAATTCTTGCCCAACAAATAGCCGCACGATGTCACTTGTTAGGCAAAGCCACGATCTGTTGTAAAAAAACAACATAGGCCCAAGCTGCTGCCGGTGTAATCTGTTTAGTTGGAATAACTTGCCATTTGAACAGACAGTTCGGGCTCCGGTGGAGTGCAAAGGCGTAGGGCTGCACAGTGGGGCCAATGTGACCCTCCGGATTCTCCCGGCTGCCGCCGGAACCGGCATTGTCTTTCGCCGTAGCGACCTGGATGGCTTTGAGATTGAAGCCATTGGCCGCAACGTGGCCCGCGTGAGTTACGCCACCAGTCTGCAAAAAAAGGGCGTTCTGATCTCCACCACGGAACACTTGCTCTCAGCGTTTATCGGAATTGGCCTGGATAACGCGGTGGTGGAGCTCGATAATCTTGAGCTTCCGATTCTTGATGGCAGCGCAAAGCCGTTCGTCGATATGGTCCTGCAGGCAGGTTTAAGGCAGCAGAGAAAAAAACGGACGTATCTGCGCATCATGCGGGAGATCGAAGTCCGCGACGGTAATAAATTTATTGGCGCTTATCCCGCTTCCGGTTGTGCCGTGGCATACAAGATCAACTTTGCTCCGCCCATTGGAGCGCAGGCCTTTGAGATTGATCTTTCACAGGATCTTTATCGCAAAGAGCTGGCTGCCGCCCGCACCTTTGGTTTCTTGAGTGAAGAACAGGCCATGAAGAATATGGGCCTGATCCGCGGCGCGTCAGAAGCTAACGTGATTGTGCTTACGGCCACAGGGGTAAAGAACGGCCCGCTGCGCTATGAAGATGAATTTGTCCGTCACAAAGTGCTGGATTTAATTGGCGATCTGGCATTGCTGGGAAAGCAGATTATCGGACGCATTGTGGCGGATCGCGCAGGACATGCAATGCACACTGCATTAGTTTCGAGGTTATTAAAAGACCGCTCTCTGTGGGAAGAAACAACCGAAATCAGTCAACCGGACGATCATGCCGAGAGTACTGCTTTGGCAGCGCAAAGTTCTCGCCAAATCTAAGAAGCTAGACTGTTGTGGCGTTAATAAACATGGCGCCACCGCCCAGCGTCAACGCCCGCTTCTCCAGCCATATATCCAATTCCTTCTTTGCTTCCGCTGACAGTACTTGAAAGCGAATGCCTGCACGCCCTTCCGGCGTGGACCATGCAATCTCACCTTTGATATCCAGCGAACGCTTGGTTCCGGGCAGTTGCAATCGGACTCGAGCAGCGCCACCTTCATCCAGCCTGCGGGAGCACTCTACCGAAATACCGCCGTGGCTGATGTTGGTAATATTTAAGGGAAGCTCCGCGCCCTGGTCCACCAGGATAGCTCCCGTCGCTTTGACCAGATGCCGATGGTAACGGCGGCGTTCTCGCATGATCAAGCCCTGCGCAGCGCGCACGCTTCGGGTGGCCCGATCCAGGGAGATCGGCTTATCCAAAACAAAATTGGCGCCCATCTCAAAAGCCTGCTGGATGTTGGTTTTACCGTTTACCACAGCAAAGGCGATACAGCTTTTATTGGACTTTCCCAGCCTTAGCTCGCGAAGGACCAGCGGACCGTGGGGCATGTCGTCGCAATCCACCAAAAGCGCGTCATACTTGCGGCGAAGCAGAATGTGGCGTGCCTGGTCGGCATTGTTGGAGAGATCCAGATCGATATTTGCCGCGTCCAGGACGCGGCGTATCGTACGATGGACTTCAGGGTCATTGCTGAGCAAGAGCGCTTGTAAAGCCATACCCGCAAAGGGTATCTAAATCGTCATATTACGGCCAAGTAACCAACGTAACGGGCCGGCGCTTTGCCGGGTGGCAATACTTTCGATCTAAGGCGTCCAATTTCTATGAAAAAACTGGTTTATCTATCGCTGGGATCGAATCTGGGTGATCGCGAGAAATATCTTCGCGAAGCGATCTCCCGGTTGGAGGAATTGGGGGTAATCAGGCAGATTTCCGCATTTTATGAGACACAGCCTGTTGAGGTGCAGGGCGAGCAGCCATGGTTCCTCAATTGCGCCCTGGCCATGGAAACGGAGCTGATGCCCTTGGATTTTTTAAGCCGCATGCTTGCGGTGGAGCAATCCATGGGCAGGATTCGTACCGAGCCGAAAGGGCCGCGCACTATTGATATCGATATTGTGCTTTTCGGTAATGACGTGTTGGATACACCCGAGCTAACCGTTCCGCATCCCGCCATGCATCAGCGGCGTTTTGTTTTGGAGCCGTTGGCGGAGATTGCGCCCGCGGTAGTTCATCCGGTGCTCAAACGTACAGTGCGGGAATTATTGGATTCACTGCCGGCTGATTCTGGTTTAGTGAACAAGTCTTAGCCTCCTGATTTACGATGGGGTGCGTGGAAACCGCGGCCATTGCGCATCTGCTGGAACCCTTCATAAAGCTCGATGAAACGCGGCTTTCGCATATATCGATATATATCGATCTATTGCTGAAGTGGAATGCGCGCATCAACCTGACTGCCATTCGCGAACCCATTGAGATTGTGCAACGCCATTTCGGGGAGTCGCTGTTCGCGGCAAAATCTTTGTTGGATCAGAAGCTGCCTCACACGGCAATCGACCTGGGATCAGGCGCCGGCTTTCCCGGTGTTCCCTTCGCTCTGCTCGCTCCAGACGTCCAGGTTACGCTGATTGAATCCCAGCAGAAGAAAGCGACGTTTTTGAAGGAATTGGTTCGCGCGCTCGGACTCAGTAACGTGAAGGTGTTTGGAGATCGAGCGGAAGGCTATTCAGGGCGCGCTGATCTGGTAATGCTGCGTGCGGTTGAGAAATTTGAGCAAGCGCTAAGAATGGCCGTGTCGTTGACGAACGACGGCGGACGGATCGCGCTGATGATCGGATCGGGACAGGTTGAATCGGCCAAGAAACTCACAGCTGAAGTAATTTGGGATAATCGTGTCCAGGTTCCCTGTAGCCTTTCACGAGAGCTGCTGGTAGGTACCAAAGCGATAAAAGTGGGATGAAAGTCGATTGGTTTCTCTTGTATGTGCCTAGTAAATGCTTCTTTATCCGAGCTACGAAGGCCGAAGTGGGAAATATTTCCATCTGAACCGAAAGAGTAAACACAGTCCAGTAGGAAGTGCCAAATTCCGTCTAAGACTTAGCCACTTAGAACCACAGTTGTAAAAGTGGGAAGAGAATCCGACCTTACGTCGTGTTCTATGTGCCAGCAGTTAGATTGAGTCCGCCTTCGTTACGCAAAGTGGGAAAACTGCCAAGCCAGACTCAAGACAGTTAACATCGTGTTCCACGTGGAACAATTCTCTTCCTCTGGAACCATGTTCCACGTAGAACAATGCACCAATTTGCGGCGTTGCGCTTCCTTGACGGCTCGTCTAAATTCATCGAGACGCTTCTTCGATCAAAATCATGGGAATTGTAATCGCCGTAGCGAACCAAAAGGGCGGAGTGGGAAAAACCACAACGGCCATTAACCTCGCAGCATCCTTTGCTGCCGCAGAGGTTCGATCCCTACTGGTGGACTGCGATCCCCAAGCCAATTCCACCGGTGGACTGGGCTTTGCCCGCGATCCTGACAGGATCAGCACTTACCATTTACTAACAGCCGAAGCGTCCGCTGGCGAGGGACTGATTGCGACTGAGCTGGAAGGTCTGAGCCTGATTCCATCCCATAAAAACCTGATCGGAGCCAATATCGAGCTGGTCGGGGCGGAAAACAGGGAATTCCGCCTGCGTAAGGCATTGGAGTCCATTCGCGAGCAGTTTGATTTCATCGTTCTGGATTGTCCTCCGGCTTTGGATCTGCTTACTCTGAATGCCCTCGTCGCCGCAGATTCCGTGCTTGTTCCCATGCAAGCGGAATACTTCGCTCTGGAAGGCGTAAGCGAACTCTTGGACACCATCGAGCGGCTGCGCCAGAGTTTTAACCCGGGATTGCAGATCGAAGGCGTGGTTCTTACCATGTATGACGACCGCACGAACCTAGCCCAGCAGGTAACACAGGAACTGAAACGGCATTTTGGCGACAAACTGCTGGAAACGGTTATTCCTCGCAACATCCGGCTGGCGGAAGCGCCCAGCTACGGCAAGCCGGCATTGCTATACGATGTGCGCTCCCGTGGCGCCGAAAGCTACATCCGCTTGGCCAAGGAAATCATGCATCGCCGAATGAATCCTGTTTCAGCCGAAGTACCTGCTGCAATTCCAGAACAAGTTCCAGTTGCCGCTTCACCCGATGAATCCCAAGATTTCGCAACCGGCAATGAACTCAAGCGAGTAAACGAATCATGATCCACGACAAGATCAACGATAAGCGCAAAGCCCTGGGACGGGGATTGGACTCCTTGCTCCCCAGCCGACCCACAATCTCGCCGATTCCGATGCCGGCACAAGCTGCGGCTTCCGCAGTATCAGCACAGGAAATCTCCATTGATAGCATAGATCCGAACCCTTATCAGACTCGTCGGCGCATCAATGAAGCCGCTCTTGAAGAATTAGCGGAATCGATCCGGGCCAGCGGGGTGGTCCAGCCCGTTGTATTGCGACCGGCAGCTAATGGTCGGTTCCAGCTCGTCGCAGGTGAGCGACGCTGGCATGCCTCGAGACGCGCTGGCAAGGCGACGATTCCGGCCGTGGTCCGCCAGATCTCCAATGAGCAAGCCATGGAAATCACGATTATTGAAAATCTCCAACGCGAAGACCTGAATCCGGTGGAGCAGGCTCGGGCCTTCGAACGGCTGAGCCGCGAATTCGGGTTGACCCAGGAACAGATTGCCGCGCGAACGGGCAAGGACCGCGCCAGCATTGCCAACTTTATTCGCCTGCTGAAGCTGCCGGAAGATGTGCAGAACGCCCTGGAAGCAGGCGCGCTGAGCTTTGGTCAGGGCAAGGTTCTGTTGGCCCTGGCTGGTTTTCCTGAACACATGGAACGGGCCGCGCGAGAGATTATCGAAAAACAGCTTTCCGTCCGGCAAACTGAAGAGCTCGTGGCCAGACTGCTGAACCCGCAGGTGGCGGAACAAAAGCAGGAAAAATCGCCAGTCCCGGCTGATCCTAACGTCCGTGAGGCCCAGCGCAGCCTGGAAAGCTCATTGGGCGTCAAAGTTGAAATTCATGATCGCAAGGGCAAAGGCAAGATCATCTTGAAGTATGGATCACTCGAAGACTTTGATCGCATTGTGGAAGCGCTGGCTACGAAGTAAAACTATATTGATATGTATCGATATAGTGATGCGGCGATTCGACCTGCCTCAGAAATAACTTTTGTGATGCTTTGCTGCAAATCTAGTGGCGCAGGCCGGTCCAGTTTTCTGAAATCACAATGGAATTGCCGGGATTGCCTGGATCGTACTTGATTGAGGTCATCAATCCGGCGCGGCAGGAATGCAGGTCAACCATGTGGCGCAAGCTGCTTACATCTTGCGACGCCTCATAGCTGACGCCCGCGACGTCGTAGTGATAAATCAAGAGCTGTAATTCGCCGGAACCGTTCATCTGCATTTCATTTACGTCGATGACGGTGCCATCGGTGATGCGGCCCATCTCGCTGATGCGCATACGGCGCTCGCGTTCGCGCTGGTCAGGGCTCTTGCGCCGGCTGCGGGCCCACACCTTTGCGCCAAACAGCAGGCCGGCGCCGGCTATCGCGATCATGGAATATAGACGAAGTTCGTTCATACGTATAACGTCTTCAAACACCAAGTGTGGCGGGACATTGTGTAGATGAGTTTAATCCAACTTCGGCTCACAGAAAATCCGAAGGAACACTTATTCCTGAACCTCAGGTGTTGCAGGATTTCTGACAATGTGGCTTCACCAGAATCACCCGCGCTGCGGAAAATCACAAGGTAACCATAGTGTCGTGCTGCAGTACCAGTGCACCGAATTTCGAGGCACTGTGTGCGGCGCTTACAAGCGCTCTCAATCGCCATCAACCACGGGATTGCTGATGGACCCGATGCCCTCAACCGAGACGCTCACTTCATCGCCAGCGACCAGCGGCCCGACGCCAGCCGGCGTGCCGGTTAGAACCAGATCGCCCGGAAGCAAGGTCATTACCTGTGAAATAAAGCGCAAGACCACATCCACAGGGAAAATAAATGCCAGCGTGCTTTCAGATTGCTTTATCTCGCCATTCACGCGGCTTTCAACGCGGACGCCCTTCCAGGGATCGATGTCATCGGTCACAATTGGCCCTACGGGACAAAATGTGTCAAAGCCCTTGGCGCGGGTCCATTGCGGGTCTTTCTTTTGCAGGTCGCGGGCGGTTACATCATTGGCGGCCGTGTAGCCGAAAATGTACGGGCGAACGTCGTCGTTTGGTCCCAGGTTGTGGCACTTCTTCCCAATCACGATCGTCAGTTCCCCTTCAAACTCCACTCGCTGGGAGAATTGCTTGGGCCTGACAATTTTTTCGCCCGGCGAAATCAGTGAACTTGGCGGCTTAAAGAATATCAGCGGCTCTGACGGAACTTCATTGCCTAGCTCCTTTGCGTGCTCGCTGTAATTTCTTCCCACGCAAACGATCTTGGAGGGCTCGACCGGGTAGAGCAACTTGGCTGAAGACAAAGGTTGTGGAGGAATTTTCTTTGCCTTCGAAAAATCAGGCAACAAGCCGCCAAGCACCGTTTGCGTGATTTGCTCAGTACCAGCAACAGTTTCAATCAGCCCAAACTGCGGCCCGTCAGGAGACGCGAAGCGGCAATATTTCATTTGGTGAACGCTCCAAAACGCAAAGGGATTTCAGACGACCATTCATGACAATTAACTGCCAACAAGAATGTGCCGGAAATCCCTATTTTACGTTACGTTCGTTTTTACGTCTGGAAGCTGCTTACAGACCAGCTTGCTTTGCCGCCAGATCGCCAATGAACGGCAGTTTGAACTGCTGATTGCCATAGGCTTTGATCATGCAGATAACCACCGCAACCACAACGCCGAGCCAAACTATCGTCATCAGCGGCCCTATGATGAAAAATCCCAGACCGTGGGTGATAAAGCCCAGGATCGTTGACAAAATCATTGCGCCAATCCACAGGGCGATCACTCCAACGCTCAAGAATATTGATTGAAACGCATGGAAGCGCACGAACTTATCATTCTTGTATGGCTCAATCACAAGAAAAATCAGGCCAGTGACCCAGCCGAAGAGGTAGCTTAAACAAGCTGCCACATTGTTCGTCATTCCGGTGCTTGGAGCACCCGCCGTTGATTGCGCCGGGGCCGCAGCTGCCCCCGCTGTTGTAGTCGCGCCACCTGAAACCGCAGTTCCGCATGCCGCACAAAAGCCCGAACCTGCATTGAGTTGAGCCCCACACTTTGCACAAAATGCCATACCCCTCATCT
>DASXJO010000200.1:0-2880 GCA_036497385.1 Candidatus Angelobacter sp.
GATGCCCGGCTGATCCTGCGCTTGCTGCTGGAGGAACGTTTTCCCCGGATCTGGATTCCCAGTGTCGAGGAACGGGACCTGCGGCAGTTGCTGCTGCATCGCTGGCATCTGGTGCGGATGCGGGCGCGGATCAAGAACCAGCTACAGCACAATTGCCTTGAACCAGGGCTTGCAAAAGAAAAGCAAGCTGTGGACCAAAGTGGGGCTGGAGCAGTTGCGAAAGCTGGAGCTGGAACCGTGGGCGCGACAGCGTCGCGACGAACTGCTGGAGATGCTGGAGCAGATGGGAGAGCGGATCGATCCTCTGGATCAAGCAGTGGAGGAAGCCGCCGCGGCCCAGCCCCGGACAAGTCGGCTGCAGACGCATCCTGGAGTAGGACCGGTGATCGCACTGGCGACGGTGCTGACCATGGGCGAGGTGGGACGCTTCCCGGATTCGCGCAGTTGGATCAGCTATCTGGGATTGAATCCTTCCGAGAACTCCAGCGGAGAGAAGCGGTGGTTGGGCAGAATCAGCAAACAAGGAAACCCGTTTTTACGTCATCTTCTGGTGGAAGGGGTAAGCGGTGCCGCCCGAGGAGATAAAGATCTGGGCCGCGTGTACGCGCGCCTGAAGGCCCGGAAGCACCACGGAGTGGCCAAAGTAGCAGTGGCCCGCAAGCTGGCGGTGCGGTTGTACTGGATGGAGCGTACAGAGAAGTGCTATCCAGAGGTCGTTCGCATGCAGGGGAGCCTGAGTCATCCCGTGACCCGCAGTCAAGGTCGAGGCTTTGAATAGGCCCCCTGCCTCCCTTCAACCGTAAGTGGGAGAAGAGGGGAGTTTGCACGAGAAATCATGGTCTGCAGCAAAGACCGAATAGATGGTTGGTGG
The DNA here is from genome assembly GCA_036497385.1 of Candidatus Angelobacter sp. Lineage (GTDB taxonomy): Bacteria > Acidobacteriota > Terriglobia > Terriglobales > Acidobacteriaceae > Angelobacter. The sequence continues at coordinate 872 of DASXJO010000200.1, forward strand.
AACGCCGAAGTGATTTAGCAAAACCGCGAGCCTTGGTCATGAGCACAAAAATACAAAAGCAAAACCTGCCGCTAAGGTTGGAAGCTCAGCTGTGGAGCGCTTCGCTTCCAACCCGGCACGATTGTGGGCGCTGGAAACGCCGTCAAGGGTCAAGATGAACGCCAAAAGCGGGCGCCCTTGACTGCGTTTCCAGCGCGATGCCCCTGTCTGTCTTTTTTCGACTTGACACCGGCCGTTGTCATCATAGACGGGATGACGGCTCTTGATGGCAACGGCCTAAAGTTTACGGAGCTATGAAATCGTCTCTCCCGGCTTCATGGTGATCAGCTCGGTCTTTACGCCGCGTGCATTCAACTCTTTCTGGAATGCCTCAGGCGTGCCGGTGAGTAGCGGGAACGTCGCGTAATGCATCGGGATCACGGCCTTCGGCTTGAGCAGCGTGCACGCGTACGCAGCTTCGCGCGGCCCCATGGTAAAAAGATCGCCGATAGGCAACATGCACAGATCAGGCGCATACAGCTCGCGGATAATCGCCATATCGCCAAACACGCATGTATCACCGGAGTGGTAAAGTTTGAGTCCGTTTTCAAACTCAATCACAAAGCCGCACGGCTCCCCGCCTGGCACGGACGCACCATCATCATCGATCGTGTTGGAATGATGGGCATTCACCAGGGTGACTTTAATATCTCCCACCTGCTGCGTGCCGCCTTTATTCATGGGCGCAATCTGTTTCGCGCCTTTCTTCTGCAAAAACGTGCACAGCTCATATATTCCGGCAATTTTAGGATTATGTTTCTTGGCCAGATCCACGGCGTCGCCAAAATGGTCGCTGTGTCCATGAGAGATCAGCATGTAATCAAGCTTGTCGATTGTCTTTTTGTCGGCGGGCGTGACCGGATTGCCGGTGATCCAGGGATCAAGAACCAGCGTTTTGCCGCCGGGCGTTACCACCAGGAATGTTGCGTGTCCGAGCCATGTAATTTTGATTCCGTTCAGGTTCATGAGCTTTCCTTATTTTGGGATGATGAAAATTTCGATTTGGCAATTGGTATTTAATACTTGGTTTTTGTTGACTTGTTTGGGACGATTGGCACTTAAATATGAATCGATTGCATTTGAATACGATGCCTCAAAGAATTTGGATTGCGAGCAAACGTCGGCCAAATACCAAATTCTAAGTACCAAAAGCTAAGAGCCAAAAGCTAGGAGCTGCCTTTCCACCCTTTATACCCGCCGGCTAGTGACATCACATTCTTGAACCCCATCTTCTTCAGTGACTGCGCCGCCAGGGCGGAGCGTCCGCCACCGCCGCAATAGCAGACGATCGGCTCATTCTTGTCGGTGGTGATGGTGTCGATCTTGTGTTCGAGCTGGCCTCGCGGCAGCGGTTTTGCTCCGGCAATCGCGCCTTCCGCCACCTCGTCCGGCTCGCGGACGTCAATGAGCGTGAAGTCCTGCTTTTGTTCTTGCATGCGCTTCAATTCGGTGGGATCGATCTCTTTGATCTCGCGCTTTGCTTCGTTCACCAGATGTTTGTATTCAGGAAGTGGCATGGGTCGACCTCAGGAGAACAAGAAATTGTAAAACAGCCAATAGCCTTTAGCCATTGGCCCTTAGCTCTTGGTGATTCGAAAAGACAAGTTGCTGACAAACGTATGACGCTTATCGATGAGAGTTGCCGAGACCGGGCGCCAATCGCCAGCACCACGATTTGACTGTGTCGGGAGCTAAGGGCTAATTGCTAATGGCTAATTGCTAAAGTACAATCCCTCTTCCCCAATGCCGACGAAGACCAACATGAAAGTCCTGATCTCCCGCGCTCAGATCGCGGACGGAGTCGCCCGTATCGGCCAGGAAATTACGCGCGATTTTGCTGCAGAGTCGGTGATCCTGGTTGGGGTACTCAAGGGCGCATGTCTGTTTCTCAGCGACTTGGCGCGCCAGATTGAGCTTGATGCCACGTTTGATTTCATCGCAGTGCGCAGTTACGGCACGCAAAAAGAAAG
>DASXJO010000201.1:0-4466 GCA_036497385.1 Candidatus Angelobacter sp.
ACCCGCGCCATCACTCCGATCCGATCCAGTTCCTTCGCGCTCATTGCCTCTCGCCCCAATCTTGGCCTCCTTGCGGAGCCCTAGACTAGGGGACATTTTTATCGAGGACAAAAGGGGACATTATCGCAGTGGTACGACAGACAAAAAACGGCATGAATGGATGATTTTTGCCGCAGCAAAACGCCGCTTAAGATTCCGCGGGTAGAAGATATGGCTTTTTTCGGGTTGGGCAAAATAGCTGAGCAAGGCTGAGCGGTATCCGCCGGGGAGATGCGGGATCAGGCGGCCGTAATGAATACGTAATGAATACCGGTTAGGCGCAAGAATTCGGCGCGTATTGGCGCATGTATGTCTTCTTCTAGGACAGCATAGCTGCCTCCATCAGTTGTGCCGCAAGCCCGGCAGATATTGGCTGTCCGGTATGGCCTTCATAATAACTAAAGGCCGGGGAAGGATTTACCTCGAAACAATAGACTTCATTTTTCGGTGTGATCTTCAGGTCAATCCCGGCAAACGGAAGTTCCAGGGAGCGCGCAAGATTGACGCACTGCTCTTCGAGTTCATCGCACAGTTTTACCCCATAAAGTTCCGCAGCTTCCCCTGACTGGCGTTGCGCATAGCGATAGTCCGTTGCATCGGTCGTTATCGCCGTGGCATAGACCCGCTTTCCGATCGTGTGTACGCGGACGTTTGTCCCTTCGATCCTGCTCTGAAACTGCGTAGGGCACCAGCGTATGTTGTTGAGTCTCTCCGCATCCTTATGCTCGAAGGTTTGCACAATGGAGCGCGCCGCACTGATCGATTTGTAAATAATGCTTCCATGACGGCCCTGAAATTCAAGGACTGACTCGGGTACGTTCGTGATAAGAGTTTCAGGCACCAGAAAGCCGTGCCGGCGAATCAATTGGGCCTGATAAGGCTTTGAGCCGTTGGATCCCATGGGAGCGCACCTGTTGACGACGTACGCGGAGGAAACCTCCATCCAGCGGGTCAATGTTTCGTGAAATCCGCGGCAGTAACGGCGCAAGGCAGAATCGGCCGGTTTGTCTTTTAATTGAGGCAGGCAGCGATCATCCATCATGCGAGTGTAGACCGCGCGAAAATCTTCCAGCGGATATGTAGTGTCTTTGATTCTGAGCTGTCCGGTTATCTCTCCCCGGGTAATCTCAAATCGAATTTCCGATTCTGCAAAAGCGCGTTGGTCCAGCATCACGTAAGGCGCTTGCAGCGCGTCAAGCCGTTCACGCACCATTTGCAGCGGAGTTTCAGACTCAATGCCACACAGAAGAATCATTGCTTTTTCCTTTCTGGAGAAGCCGAAGGAGGGACTGCACGAAACCGGGTCCCCCGACCTGAAGGTCAGGAAACGGCGTGGCGTAGGAAAAGATCCACTGGCTCTCCGCAGTCTCATAAAAATCGATACCCAGGAGAGGGGTTCGGCAAAGCTTTGCGAGTTTGCTGCAGCGCTCGCGCAATGGAGCAGGCACTTCGGTGCCAAAGATTTCTTCTTTCAGCACCAGAACCCGCTTCAGCTCTGCTTGCGCGGGAGCCAACGGCTGAAAACCAGCTTCAATGGGATCTGCCCCGCTTTGCCGGTAAGTGGGTGTAACCAAGCCGGCCTTATGGGCGAGCACGACTAATTCTGAAATATGGAACCAGCGGCCAGGCAGCCCCTGCGGTGTTGCCGGGTTCAGCACAGGGCAAGAAAGAGAATTCAACCAACTCAGGTAGAAGGCACTCATCTCTTGCAGAGCATAGTCGCGGTCGGCAGGCGCAACCTGCGGGATCATCACCTGCGGAGGTCCCATCAAGCGGTTGAGCACCCCTTGCAGAGTGTGGTCGGAAATGCCATATCCGCCTAACTTTAGCGAAACACCGGAGCCGGCGTTTCCGACGTGATGTTCCCACGCTGCGCTGGAAGCGAGCATTTCCGGCGTGAGAAGGGAAATAGGGGCGAGTCCCATCGCTTGCAGGGCGTTGTAAGCCCATAGTGCGGAAACGTCAGAAGAAGAGCAGAGGATCAGGTACATAAAAGTCCTTTAAAAGGGGCGGCCCCCGGAAGGAAGACCCGGGGACCGCCGATGGCAGATTTACTTTTTGTCGGCCTTGTCTTTGTCGGCTGGGCTGGAGTCTTTCGCCGGCTTGTCCGATGCCGTCTTGGCCTCCTGCGCGCGCTTTTCCTCCGCCAACGCTCCGGTGCTCAGGTCAGGACGGAGCTCCTGCGGAATGAAGTGCATCAGTTGCGTGAGTGCGGACTCCAGCACTGCCAGGCGCTGCTCCACGGGATCGCCAGGGCCGACATAGCCCGGACCCGCGACGTCCCATTCTTTAATTTCCTTGATTTCGATTTTTTCGAACTTCTCAAATTTTTCTACCTTTTCAAACTTGAATTCTTTGTCCTTGTGGGCCTTCTCCACGTGCTTATGGATTTGCGCCTGTGCAGCTTGCGGCTGCATCGCGGCTTGTGCGGCAAACTCGAAGTCTTTGTCTTTCTGGACCTTGTCCACGTCTTTGTGGGTCTTTTCAATGTGTTCTTTGCCGTGGAACTTGTGGATGGCCGCCAGGGGCTGGATGGGATCGCCGCCGCCAGGCTGGGTTTCTGCGTCCTTGTCTTTGTCTTTCTGGATTTTTTCGATTTCCTTGAATTCCTTGACTTCTTTATAGTCCTTGATTATTTCTTTGATCTCTTTCTCCGGCTTGTCCTTGTATTCCTTGATGTCCTTTTCTTTATGTTCCTTCTCTGGTTTGTCCTTGTGCTCTTTGAATTCTTTTTCTTTATGTTCCTTGCCCTCCTTGATCTCTTTTTCCTTGGAGAGTTCTTTGAACAATTCTTTGTCTTTTATAAATTTTTCCGGGTGCTTGGACATTGCAATCTTCCTTTCGAACGAGTTTCTGGGTGGCCTCAAAAAACCTGCTTCGACTTTCGATTGCAGTGGACTACCCCGTTGGAACAATCGCCGATCGAAGATCCGGGTTCATGGGCTCTTCAAGAATAAGGACGTAAGAGGAGTGGTTTTCCCTGCTAAAAGCCGAAATTATTTGCGTAAGGAAGGATTTCGAGGTCGAAACAGCTAACAATATAAGAAGATACTAATATGAGTTTACAAAATGGCATGAATAGCCCAACCGTGTGGGGCTGCGAATTGATCCTGAGCAAAAGCTGTTCAATCAGGCGGGAGTTGAGAATAACGGATGGGGCAATGTGTTAGCGGGGGGCCTGGCTAACCCGCAGGACTGAAAGGCCAGCCACTCGCTGAATAGATACGGCGATTCAGGGAGTTGTTTCCAATGTTCGTCGTTAATCGACGGCAGTGCCGGTGCCACAACATTTCATTCGTCGCAGGCGAGGGCGCCTGCGGTCCACGATTCTTACATTATTTGGGTGAACGGCCGTGGGCGGCGTGCACACGAGCCGAGCGGTGGAGGCCCTTTTACTGCTTTGCGCGAAGCGGCTGCCAGAGCTCAATCTTATTTCCATCCGAGTCATAGATCCAGGCAAAGCGGCCATAGGATTCGTCCATCCGTTTGGGGTCAATCTTTACGCCCTCTTGTTTGAGGCGGTCGAGCAAAGCATCCATATCGTCCACAATGTAATTGATCATGAACGGCGCCGGGCTGGGATCGAAGTACTTACTCGTGGCGGGGAAGATAGTCCAGACTGTAACGTGTTCCTTTTGCGGGTCGTCATGTTCACGCCACGGAAGCATCACGCCGCCGCCTTTGTCGGCAAGTCCAAGGTGCTTGGAATACCATTCACGCATTTGATCGCGATTGGCGGATTTGAAGAAGACTCCGCCAATTCCAAGGATGCGCCCGCGCTGCTCCGCTTTTACCGGCGGCTTCGGGTTTTCAGGTTGCTTGGACTGCACTTCCTGTCCTCCTTTTGAGAAAACCGAGACGAGCAATAGCGAGCCAAGGGCGATGGTGCTCCAGGGTAGTCTTTGCATGCGCGGGATTATACATGCTGGATTCGACGACTCTGCAGGTACCGACCGGCGACGCAGCGCTCGGCCTCAGGATGGCATGTTGCGGCACAAGCTGGCGTTTCGGTTCAGGATGGCATTTTTGAGAGGGGGAAAGTGGATTTCAAGGGAAGATGGGAATGTCCGGATCCGCCCGGGACACCCTTCTGCCGCGATGCGCCATTTAAGGTCTAACTCCTAGACAGATAAGGTATTTCACTGCTGGCAAGAGAAATACTAACTATTTAGTTCACAACGGCTTCCAAGCACTGTAAAATCACCTTAGAGATTTAGGGTATTTTCCGGTTACCTGAAGAGTAAAATGACCGGGGAATGGCCGCCTTCGTCAATTAAAGTTCAGGAAGTGCCCGTGACCGCTGTACCGCCGTTCAAGGAATCGTCCCGAGAGTTGATCGCCGAAGTTGCGCGCGCGCTAGAGCCCTATTTCCCGGACATTACCAATAAATGGCGTGACCAGCTCACTAAGGAATTTGGCTTTGATGG
>DASXJO010000202.1:0-3948 GCA_036497385.1 Candidatus Angelobacter sp.
CTTTACTAAACTTAACCCCTTTTTGCGCCTCTTCTGAGGTAACCAACACTGACGATTTCTGCATCGCACCTTCAACGGGAGAAATCTAAGTATTTTACGGTGTGGTTCGGGCGTTATAATGAGGTTGTCCTCTCCAATGAAAGCCCGTCCGGCAGGAGTGTGTTTATGAAAATCCGTTCCCTATCCCTTGCGCTAGTGCTGGTCGCTGGCATCAGCCTCTCTTCAACGGCTTTTGCCCAGGATGACAAAACCAAGCCGCAGACGCCCAGCAGTCAGTCGCAGCCTGCCGATCAGAAGCCGACCGCCGCTGACCAAAGCCAGCAACCCACAGAACAAAAGCCCGCAGTCACTGAAGGCCAGAATCAGACGCAGCCTGTAGCCGATCAGGAACAGCCAGCCTCTGACCAGAAAAAAGACGCGGACAAGAAAAATAAGAAGGACGACAAGAAGGACAAAGAAAAGAAAGACAAAGACAAGAAAAAAGACGCCAAGAACAAGCACAGCGGCGGCAAAGACGACGTGGATGCCATTGGCAACCGCAAAGTCGCCGGATGGGACTGGTATTCGATTGAGAGCGAAATCCGCATGGGCAAGGAATATGCCACGCAGATTGAAGCCAGCCTGAAGCTGGTAACCGATCCCACGATCAATGAATACATCAATCGCGTAGGCCAGAATTTGGTGCGGAACTCAGACGCAAAGGTTCCTTTCACAATCAAAGTTGTGGATTCTGACGTGATCAACGCCATGGCGCTGCCGGGCGGCTTTTTCTACGTGAATTCAGGCCTGATTTTGGCTGCCGATAACGAAGCTGAACTGGCCGGCGTGATGGCGCATGAGATTGCCCACGTTGCGGCCCGCCACACCACGCGCCAGCTTACGCGGTACCAGTTCATCAATTACGCCAGCCTGCCACTGATCTTTGTGGGCGGCGGCATTGGGTTGGCGGCAAGGGAAGCGGCCGGCATCGGAATTCCCATGACGTTCCTCAAGTTCTCGCGCGGTTTTGAGGCTGAAGCCGATTATCTGGGCATTCAGTACATGTACAAGGCCGGCTACGATCCCAACGAATTTGTGAACTTCTTTGAAAAAATCCAGGCGCAGGAAAAGAAGAAGCCAGGATCGATGGCCAAGGTCTTCACGGACCATCCGCAGACCCCGGACCGGATCACGAAATCTCAGGAAGAGATCGCCACCATCCTGCCCCCAAGGGATCAATACATTGAAACGACGTCGGAATTCAATGACATGAAGGCACGCCTTGCGGCAATTGAAAACCGCCACAAAGTGGACGATAACGCCAATCCCAACAAGCCGAGCCTGCGTCGCGGACAGAGCACAGCGTCCAAGGACGGCGACAAGAAAGACGACGATCGCCCCACATTGAAGCGGCGCGATCAGTAACCGAAACATAGCTATAAAGCGAACAGGCGGCCTCCAACGGCCGCTGTTTTGCTGTTATGAGCTTGTTCGCCGCCTGAGAGTTATGTCGCGGCGGTCGAAGAAAATTGGCTTTGCAAGATGCAGAAATGGAGCTTCTCAATGAAGTCCAGCAGTTCGGGGCGCACACTGGCAGCCACAAACGAACGGCAATTCTTGCAGGTCGATTCTGTCAGCCGGGCATTCTGGCGATTGAGGCTCCGTCGAAATACCCCATAATCGTGAGACTTTTTGGATCCACCGGAAGCGTTCATGGAATTCCTCCAAATTTGATGGGCATGATGACACAAAGCTCGCCAGAATGACAGGATTTAAATGCCTGCAGCAGGCGGATGGTGGTTACTTCAGATAGAACCGGAACTACTCAAGTGGTCAACAACAGAGGAGAAAATGGCAGATAGGACATTGGCAATAAGCCCATGAAGATGCTGGCGGAAGGGCATGGGGATCTTCCGCCGCTTCATGTTGGCTGGGCTAAAACTTACAGATACTGCCCTATTTCCCGGCAAAAGACTCAGCGGCGTTAGCAGCCAAAGCCTTTGATTTCTTAGGCATGGACTCAATAATTTTCATTTCATGCCAGTCATACGGGAATTCTTTACCGCAGCCCAGGCATGCAACGTATGTGCCGGTGAGCTGTGCCGCGGGTGAAAGCCGCTGGCCGGGACGCTTGGTAATAGGAAAGCTAAAATTTTTGTGACTGCAACCGAAGAGGACATCGAGCAGACTCGCCATAATTTCACCACCCCCAAACTTCGGGTCTCCCATGGAAACGTTAACTGCCGACTCAGGCAATAGTGTACTACAGGACATGTCCTAATGTACACATTAGTTCATGTCTCGCCGTACTGTTACATTAGATTCTGAGTTGCTGGAAAAGGTTCGTTGTCTAAGGAGCATAAATTTTCTGCGGCGAAGATGATGTAATAAATACACGCATGCATCGCAAGTTGCAGAAAATTAAGGGAATATGCTTAAGTGGTGGATTTTTTCCCGGCCTTGTTGCCACGGCATTTTGTCATAATGGCATCATGGAGGCGGCTTCGGAGGCTCTCTGGAAGCTCATAAAGCTCATTGTCTCGGTAAATTTCAATGGTTTTCTTGGTGGTGTTCATGACCACATGGCATTCGCGGCACCAATGAAGGTGCTCATCCAGCTCGATTTTCAGGTTCTCGCTGATCTTGCCATCAAGATAATCGGTCAACTCTTGTAAGAACTCAGTGCATTTCACTGTTGGCCGTCTCCGCTCTTTTTATTCTTGAAATACCTGGACAGACGTTCCCGGAGCTGTAAGCGTGCCCGTAACAATCGGGATTTCACCGCAGGTACGCTTAAGTTCAGCATTTCTGCTGTTTCCTCCGTGGAAAGTCCTTCAACATCGCGTAACACAAACACCGTTCTAAAGCCCGGGGAAAGCCCCTGAATCGTTTTCTTCAGGATGTCTCCCAGTTCTGACGTTCCGTAGAGCTGCTCTGGATTCGGGCTCCAGTCCGCAACTTCCCGCGGGATGGATCCGTCTTCGGTCTCTACGTCTTCATCGAGCGAAACGGTCCGGTCATTGCGCCGCTTCCGCAGCCGCATCAACGCTTCATTTACGGCGATCCGAACCAGCCAGGTGTAAAACTTTGAATTCCCCTGGAACTGCTCAAGATTCTGATACGCCTTAAGGAACGCGTCCTGGACCACGTCCTGGGCGTCTTCCTCATTGTGCGTGATGTGCTGGGCTATCCGGAAGACATTGCGGTCATACCGCCGCACCAACTCACTGAATGCCTCCAGATCGCCTTTCTTGGCTGCCTGGACGAGCGCCAGCTCACTGGTGATACCTTCCTCTGCTTTCTTTTGGATGGTTTCCATGCCACTCCGACTCAAAATTTAATTTACTATGTTCTGCGCCCCAAATGGGGTTTTGGACGAAATAAATTCAGGACTTATATAAGACTTGGCCCGTAACTTTTTGTTACATCAAGCCCTCATATCGATATGAACAAAAGCTTACTTGCTTTATTCCCTTTAACTTTAGGCTTAGCGCTCCTCGGCTGCCGGAACCAGCCAAAATCAGCCGCAGACGCGCATATTCAAGTTGTGATGAAGAAATACACGATTGAGCCGGCCATTATCCATGTGAAATCCAGCCAAACCACAGAATTGGACGTTTCTACGGCTGATGTCCAACACGGATTTGACGTGCCCGGCCTAGGCATCAAAGAGCCAGTGCGCTCCGGGCAGCCGGCGGTCGTGACCCTCAAAAATCCGCCCAAAGGCGAATACAAAGTTGCTTGCGGAATCATCTGCGGACCGCACCATGACGACATGGTGGCCAAGCTGGTAGTGGAATAAGGCCTGCGCATTGTCGAGGTCAGGGAGAACTCCTTGGCCCATCCTTTGGCTTACTCCGGTAACAACTAAGATGCCAGAGGTGTAGACATCAGTAATCTAACGGGTTGATACTGAAACAGAAACTCTTATAATCGCGGCCAGGAATGCCACGTCCGACAGAAATCCAA
>DASXJO010000203.1:0-2101 GCA_036497385.1 Candidatus Angelobacter sp.
ACGGTCGACGCGTTGCATGCCATTTGTGACGAGCGTAAAGGCGAGGCCAAGGTGTTGTTTGACGTGGAACGTACCGGCGACTTCATGGTGGTGATGGAAGCGGAAAGATATAATATTTGTCCAGACCGCAGTTTTATTGCCCGGGTTGAGGAATTGATGGGTCGTGGCGCGGTCAGGGTCATTGATTAGCCAGGAGTCTTCGTTGGATCCAGCAGTAAAAGCGCAGCGCCAGTTAGAAGTCATTGAAGGGCAAGTTGCCCAGCTAGAAACGCGCGCCGGCGCTGACCATGAAGCCCGTCTGCAACTGAAGCATCTGCAACATCAGATCAATTTTCTGCGCGAACAGATCCGTCTCCACATAAATGCCTGGCAAAAGACAGAGCTGGCTCGGCACTCGCAACGCCCTTTTACCATGGATTACGTGGAGCGCCTTTTCACCGACTGGAGTGAGGTCCACGGTGATCGCGGCTTTGGCGACGACGTTGCCATCATGTGCGGCATGGCGCGTTATCGCGGCGAAAACGTCATGGTCATCGGCCACCAAAAGGGCCGTGACACCAAGCAGCGTGTTTACCGCAACTTTGGCCAGGCGAATCCTGAAGGCTATCGCAAGGCGCTGCGCTGCATGAAAATGGCGGAAAAATTTGGCCGTCCTATCTTTACCTTCGTCGATACACCAGGGGCTTATCCCGGTCTTGGCGCTGAAGAACGCGGCCAGGCAGAAGCCATTGCGCGCAATCTGCGAGAGATGGCGCGGATTGAAGTGCCTATCATCTGCACCATCACGGGTGAAGGCGGCAGCGGAGGCGCGCTGGCGATTGCCGTCGCGGACCGCGTTTTCATGATGGAGAATTCCGTTTATTCCGTCATTTCCCCTGAAGGCTGCGCTTCCATCATGTGGCGTGACGCGTCCAAGAAAGAGATCGCGGCGCAGGCATTGCGCATTACGGCCCCTGACCTGAAAGAAATGGCAATCATCGACGAAATCATCCCCGAGCCCGATGGCGGTGCGCACCTTGACCATGACGCCGCGGCTGCGCTGGTGGATGAAGTCCTTTTCAAGCACTTTAACGAGCTGAAACACCAGCCGGTGCAGCAGCTCCTTGACGGCCGTTACAATAAGTTCCGCCAGATGGCCCAGTTTTACACGGAATAAAATTTGCCACCTCCCGGTACGATCGTTGCGCACGCGCCCTGCCGGGTTGACCTGGCCGGTGGCACTCTCGATCTTTGGCCGCTCTATCTTTTTCATCCTGGCGCCGTAACCGTAAATTTCGGTGTCAACATCCTCACCCGCTGCAAAATCACTCGCCTCACCGACGACAAAATCCGTTTCAAGTCGCTCGATACCAAGGTTGAAGAAGAGTTCCGCAACTTTGGCGAGCTGTGCGCCGCGCGCAAGTTCAAGCATCCTCTGGCTGGATATCTGGCGCGCTTCTTTGCCCCGGATGGCGGCTTTGAAATCGAAACGCACTCTGAATCTCCCGCCGGAGCCGGCATTTCCGGCTCTTCTGCGCTCATGATCGCCACCACCGCGGCCCTTGCGCGCTATACCGGCAAAAAGCTTGATCGCGAACAGATTCGCGTGATCGCGCAAAACGTTGAAGCCCAGCTCATCAAAGTCCCTACCGGATGCCAGGATTACTATCCCGCTTTGTATGGCGGCGTAAGCGCCATTCATCTTGATCCCGATGGCATTCACCACGCCGCGGTCCGCGTTGCCCCGGAAGAGTTGGACCGCCGCTTTGTGCTGGTCTATACCGGAGCGCCCCGCAAGTCCGGCATCAATAATTGGGAAGTATTCAAAGCGCACATCAATGGCGACAAGAAAATCTTCCACAACTTTGAGCGCATCGGCGAGATTGCCCGCGCCATGCATCATGCGCTTTCCCTGGCCGACTGGAAACAGGTCGCCAAGCTGGTCCGTGAAGAATGGAAGCTGCGCAAGACCAACTCCCCAAGGATCAGCACACCCATGATCGAAAAACTCATCGCCGTTGCTCTGCGGCAGGGCGCTCTGGCGGCCAAAGTCTGCGGCGCCGGTGGCGGCGGCTGCGTGGTCTTTCTCACTGAACCGGAGGACCGCGAGCACGTTTCGGCG
>DASXJO010000204.1:0-3983 GCA_036497385.1 Candidatus Angelobacter sp.
AAAGATTCTTCTACTTGCTTCGCCGTTTCCCTCCGCCCGTCTTCCGCTTTCTGACATGACCTCGTTTGGCTTCCGCCTGCTGGATATGGTGGGCCTTCACGATGGCCGCAATCAGCCCGGGGAAGCGTTTGTCAATCTCTGTGCAGCGGGAAGTATTGCGCATCTCAACGCCCTGGCGTTCGCCCCGAATCAGGCCGGCTTCGCGGAGCGCCTTGAAGTGCTGTGAAAGCGTTGACTTGGGAATGGTTCTCTGGCTGATGTTCACAAAATTGGAGCAGTTCTGCGGGCAAGAAGCGCCGGCGATCTCGGCAAAAATGGCCACGCGCACAGGATCAGAAAGCGCATGCATGATGGCCTCTACCGTAACGTCTTCAATCGAAGGGTGGAGAAGTGGCCGCATCCTGAGCTTATATTAACCGGAACTGTGGAATTGTTCAATTGTTCATAAATACAGAACTAATGAATCGTTGGGCTATCCAGTTCATCTCATGGAGCGGCAGTTGGTTTGGGAGCGCGATCGGGTGCACTCCGCCAAATTTCTTTTTCGAAAAGGAAACATTTATGAGCAAACTTACAGGTAAGGTCGCAATCGTTACAGGAGCATCCAAGGGCATTGGCGCTGCTATTGCCAAGTCACTGGCATCGGATGGCGCGTCAGTGGTGGTCAATTACGCTTCCAGCAAAGCCGGCGCGGAAAAAGTTGTCGTCGCCATTACAGCAGCCGGAGGCAAAGCCATTGCCGTGGGTGGCGACGTATCCAAGGCCGCCGATGCCAAGGGAATCATTGATGCCGCCATCAAGAATTACGGGCGCATCGATATTCTGGTGAACAACTCCGGCGTATATGAGTTTGGACCGATTGAAAGCGTCACGGAAGATTCATTCCACAAACTGTTCAACGTCAACGTACTCGGCCTTCTGCTCACCACGCAGGCTGCGGTGAAATACCTGAAAGAGGGCGCCAGCATTATCAATATTGGGTCCGCCGTCAGTCGCATTACGCCGCCCAACAGCGCTGTTTATACCGGCACCAAAGGCGCGGTGGATGCCATCACCGGTGTGCTTGCCCGCGAGCTTGGGCCCCGCAAGATCCGCGTAAACACTATTAACCCCGGTGTGGTTGATACGGAAGGCACGCATACCGCCGGCGTGATTGGTTCCGATTTTGAGAAGCAGTACATTGCGCAAACTTCGCTCGGCCGCACCGGCCAGGTTGGTGACATCGCTTCCATCGCATCATTCCTGGCGTCAGACGAGTCCAACTGGCTGACGGGCGAACAGCTTCTTGCCTCCGGCGGCCTGCGCTAATCTCCCAACCGGAACTTCGGTGGGGTTCGAATCGCGATCGTGTGTAGCGTTTTGTCGCAAAAAAAATGGCGCGGCTGATTTAGCCGCGCCACGCTTTGTCTTCAAGCTTTAGCGATTGTGATTGCCTTTATCGCCCTTGTCGTCATGGCCCTTGTCATGACTCTTGTTTCCGTTGTCATGCGCCTGGTTTCCACGGTTTTCATTTCCATGATTCTCGCGGGGGTGGTTCTGTGCCACCTCATGGCTGTGGTCTTCGGGGCCACGATTTTCGTGCACAACGTTATTCGTGTGAACATCGTGGTTGTGATCTTCGTGGCCACGATTTTGCGCTACGTCATGGCTGTGGTCTTCGTGTCCACGGTTTTCACGAACGTCATGGCTGTGATCCTCGTGGCCATGATTCTCATGAGCATGATCGTCGCGGCGATATTCCGCTCTCACATCTTCGTGCCGCTCTTCGCGGCGTTCCTCATTCCGTTCGTGCGCGCGATACGATACTTCGTGTCCGTGGTTTTCATGTCCCCGGTCATAATGATGCTCAGGGTAGTAACGGACAACATATGGATGGTGATATTCGTGGCGGTTCACCCATGTGCGCTGCCACGGCGCGTTATTGATGAACACTACGCGACGGTCCCAGGCGATGCGGTTGTAACCCCATCCCCATGGCCGATAAGAAGCGCCCAGAACAACGCCAAAACGGAACCCAATTGCGCCGCCAATAAAGAAGCCAGGACGCGGCCGCTCATAGACCACAACCGGATCGTAATAGGGGACCACAACGTAGTCCACGCGGGCCGGCATGATCGTAATATAAGGTCCGCCGCCCACAATGATCTGCGGGCCGGTGCGCAAATATCCGTAATCGCGCGCGCGCTGGCGCATTCTCTGCACGGCAAACATCACTTCCTGCTGCTCGCCCAGGAACGCGTTGCCTAAGTCCGTCGTCCAGTTCATGTCAGATGCCATCATGTGCAGTACCGCCGGGAAGGGAAGCAGCGCCTGAACGGAAGGGTCCCACGGCAGCTGATCGCCCTGAATCGCGTCGGCCAATTCGTTGCCGGTCACGTTCTGGTGATCGTCTGCCCAGTAGGATGCGTCTTGAATCTGGTCAGGAAAAGTTGCCGCGGCCAGCGTCTGCGCCAGCAAAGGATCGGGATACAGCGCAATGCGCGACACCATGTGGTCAAGCTGCGGAGGCGGGAAATACGGCGCGGACTGAGCGCTTGCCTGCGTCCCCAGCGCGCAGCACATTACGAATACGGCCAAAATCATGGCTAAACTTTTGCCGGTTGCCCCTTGCTCACGATTGCAATTCTCTCTTGCTGACATCACTACTCTCCTTGAATCTCAATTGAGTACGCAGCTGGTTGAAAGCACACCAGTGGCGGCGGCTGAAGGGGATATTCAGCCGGCGTCATGCGTATCTTAACCCTGGTTACGGAGCAGAGTTGCTGACTAACGTGATGGTACTTTCGTGCTGTTAAACCTTGTGTTTTGAGCAATGAACGCGCCACGCCGATTGCAGCCGTCTGGCCGCACGGACACTTCCGTGTTTGGGATGGGCGCGGCAGCTTTGGAGTTAAAGCCCCTGTTACTGATTGATGGCGATAGGCTGGTTCGCGGGGGGCTTTTGCGATTTGTCTTGCTTCATAAAACTCAAGATCGCTTCCACAACGGCGTCTTCGCCCAAAGCGGTATTGATCATGGCATGATATACGGGACGGTTTGGCCAGTCCGCATGGAAATAATTCTTGATGAACGCGGCACGCTCGCGGTCAACCGTATCCACCAGCGCTTCGGCCTTTGCCTGTGTGTGGCCCTCAGACACCAGCCGTCGCACCTTGTCAGGCGTGGGAGCGTAGAGAAAGAAGCGCAGAGTGTCCTTGCGGTGTTGCAGAAAATGCTGCGATCCGCGCCCCAGGATCACGCAATTTCCCGCGCTCGCAGCTTGCTCAACTACTCGTTGAGAAATCTTGAAAATGCTGTCTGAATCCAGCACCTCCACGGGCGGCCCGCCACGGTACCCTTCAGAACTCCCCAGTGCAAATGATCTCAGCAGGCGCTGGTAAAGCGGATCTCGACGTTCTTCGCGCTGCGCCACCGCGGACTGCTCGCAGTGCGCATGCCGCGCGATCTCCTGCGTCAACTGCTGGTCCCATAATTTCCAGCCCAGCTTGGTGGCCAACTTCGCCGCAATCTGCGCCGCGCCACTGCCGTATTCGCGTTCGATAGTGATAATTCGAATCACGTTGACCTCAAAAAAAACCGCTCTCAAAAACTTAGATGCTGTCCGGGCCTTACGGCGTATGCAGGATTTTTAGCTAGTGGGTCAGTTTGAACTCAGTTTCGCCCACCACAAAAATTCGTCATCCTGAGGTCCGTTAAACGAGCAAGCGGATTCGGGCCCCGTTCGCGCCCAGTTTTGGCGTGAATGGGCAGAGCTTGCGAGGTAGGACCGAAGGACCTTGTGCTTGAGGTGCTCATAAAGTTGCACCATTAAACTGAGCCACTACCGGATTTTGCGCTCTCTTACGGACGGCAAAACTGTACGGGATTCAGCGATTTCAGGCAAGCCGAAACCGGATTGGGAACTCCGATTTATACCAGCGCTCGTGCCCGGCAACGTCGCTCAAACCACCGATTTATGTTTTAATCTCCGCCTGGAGGTAAAC
>DASXJO010000205.1:0-1881 GCA_036497385.1 Candidatus Angelobacter sp.
TTGCCGGGGAATGCGGCTGCGAACATAGTTTTCCACTTGGTCGCACAGGCGGGCGGTTTCTTCAATCCTGAGGCCGGCGCGTCCACGCACGTGCATGCGGAAGATGCCGGCATCGACTTCAGGAAAAAAATCCTGGCCCAGAAAAAAGACCAGCCCAGTGGACAAAATGCAGAAGGCCAGGAAGCAGCTTACGAAAATCGTGCGGTGCTGCATGGCTGAGAGCAGGGTGCCGTGGTAAGCCTCACGCAGGCGGTCAAAACGGCGCTCAAAGCCGATCTGGAAATTTTTGAACGGGGCCATAATGCCGCGCCCCGGCTTGAACCTGTCTTCATGCTCATGGCCGCGCAACAGGTACATCACCATGGTGGGGACAAGCGTTCGCGAAAGCAGGTAAGAGGCCAGCATGGCGAACACCACGGCTTCCGCCAGCGGAACGAACAGGAACTTGGCCACGCCGGTGAGGAAGAACATGGGCACAAACACGATGCAGATGGCGATTGTGGACACGAACGCCGGGACAGCGATTTGCGATGCGCCATCCAGAATGGCCGTTGTGAGCGGCTTACCCATGGCCAGGTGACGATCGATATTCTCAATCGTGACTGTGGCGTCGTCCACCAGAATACCGACAGCTAACGCCAACCCTCCCAGGGTCATGATATTCAGGCTCTCCCCGAGGGCGCTGAGGACAATAATGGAGCAGAGAATCGAAAGAGGAATGGAGATGGCGATAATCAGGGTGCTGCGCCAGTTTCCCAGGAATAACAGGATCATGGCGGCGGTGAGACACGCAGCGATCAAAGCTTCACGAAGCACGCCGTCAATGGAGGCGCGCACGAAGAGAGACTGATCAAAAAGCGCTTTCATGTCTACGCCGTCCGGCAATGTGGGCGCAGCGCGCTTCAATGTTTCCTTGATGTTTTTGACAATATCCAGGGTAGAGGCGCCGCCATTTTTCATGATGGTCAGCAGCGTGCCGCGAATACCGTCCTGACGGACAATGTTGGTCTGGGGAGAAAAGCCGTCGCGCACGTGGGCCACATCGCGAAGATACGTGGTTGTCCCATTCTGCGTTTTGATAGGAAGAGCGTTGATTTCGGCAATCGTGTCCGGACTGCCGTTCATGGAGACCTGGTACTGGAGCGAGCCGATCTTGGCCGTGCCCGAAGGCAGAATCAGGTTTTGCGCGCTGATGGCGTTTACCACGTCCACCGGCGTCAGCCTCTTGGCCTGCATGGCGGCGGTATCAATATCCACGGCCACCACGCGCTGCTTGCCGCCATACGGGAAGGGAATGGCTGCGCCGGGAACCGTGGTCATCTGCGGGCGAATGAAGTTTACGGAAACGTCATTCAGAGCCTGCTCCGGCAAGTTCTTGCTGCTGATGCCCACCTGCACAATGGGGACACTTGAAGCGGAATAAACAATGATCAGCGGGGGATTGGTCCCCTGCGGAAGCTGCCGCAAAGCTGTTTGCGAAATGGCTGTTACCTGGGAAAGTGCGGTCTGCAAATTGGCCGTGGGATGAAAGAAAATCTTGGTGATGGCGCGGCCGTCCATGGCCTGCGTTTCAGTATGTTCAATGTCATTCACGATCGTGGTCAGGCCGCGTTCCGTGTTGCTGACAATGCGATCCGCCATTTCCTGCGGAGACAAACCCTGGAATTGCCAAATGACGCTGATGACTGGGATATTGATTTCAGGAAAGATATCGACCGGCGTGCGGATGATGACGATGGGACTTAAGATCAGGATCAAAAGCGCCATCACAACGAATGTATAAGGCCTCTGTAAGGCGAGGCGAACAATCCACATCTGCTAGTCCTTTGGGAAGAGCCGCGAGTCCATGCTTCATTTGAGCCAATAAGCACGCGGTTAAAA
>DASXJO010000206.1:0-3699 GCA_036497385.1 Candidatus Angelobacter sp.
GTTTTCCGACCTGCAAAGCGGACTAAGCCCAAAGGCCGCGCTCCTGGTCCACAAGCTCATCGACTCACATCCCGGACAAATCAGGCTGGTCTTTAAGAATCGACCCCTGGAAATTCATCCCGGCGCCATGCTTCTGCATGAAGCCGCGATGGCCGCGAACGCGCAGGGAAAGTTCTGGCAGATGCACGATCTCATCATCGCCAATCCCCAGAAAGACAGCCGCCAGGACATGCTGGCCTATGCAAAACGCATTGGTCTGGACGCGAACCGCTTCCAGAAAGATCTTGATTCTGAAAAATATCGTTCTCTAATTGAGGCTGACTTGCAGGAAGCGCAACGCCGGTCTGTGCTTGGCGCCCCGGTGTTTTTTCTGAATTCCGCCAGGGTGGATGGCCTGCAAAACGAAAAGCTGTATAGAGAAATCATTGCGGACCAGCTCGCGGCCAGGAAATAATCCCGCGGCTTGGTTGTGAGATACAGCTCTCTACTCCCTGCGCGCGGTGTTACAATTTTGGCAGTTGCTAGCCATCTAGGGCGGGAGTAATTCAGTGGTAGAATGCCAGCTTCCCAAGCTGGACGTCGCCGGTTCGATCCCGGTCTCCCGCTCCAGTTCTTACCCAAGAAAAGTTTCCGCTGGACCAATAATCTTTAAGTACGTTGCTTATTTGCTTGTCTTCCATGACTGCAACAATTTCGGCGCCAGTTCCGCCGCCGCACCAAGATGGACCTCATCGAAGTACAAGGCATTCGTAGGCTCCGTCAGCCCCAGAAAAATTGTCCGCGCGGGTTGCGGCGTTTGCTTGAGCATGGTTACGAAGCTTGCCACTGGCTGCACTGATCCAGAAGTTCCAATCGCGATAAACGTATCGCACTCTTCCAGCGCGCTATAAATGCGGTCCAGTTGATACGGCTGTTCGCCAAACCAGCAGACACTCGGACGCACTAGCGCGCCACAAGCGCAGTGCGGTAACTCGTCCGCCGTGTAATCGTTGTAGTCGGCAAATGCAGGACGGCCACACCCAGCGGCACACCTGCTCTCAAACAATTTGCCGTGAATATGTACTGCGTCTTCTGAGCCTGCAACTTCATGCAGGCTATCCACATTTTGCGTGCAGAGAAAGATTCCGGCGCCGGACTCTTTGCTCCATTGGGTCAAAGCAAGATGCGCTGCATTCGGCTTGGCATTGCGGGCGCCGGCGCGACGATCAGAGTAATACTGCCAAACCAGCGCCGGGTCCTTCTCCCAGGCTGCGATATTCGCGAGTTCGTAATGGCTGTGGCCCCGCCAACTGGTGCCCTGAAACACAGGAATCCCGCTCTCCGCGCTGATTCCAGCGCCGGTCAGGACAAATATGCTGCCCCGCATCGTCATGCGAACTGCTCTCTGCCTCCGATCAAAAGTGGCCTATAATTTAAACTACCTTGAGAAAACCAGTTAGTATTGTTCTCTCACTGCTGTTTTTGGCCGCCTGGACAGTTCCCTTTTCGGGCCAACAGCATCCCGGCCCCGCCCGTATGAGCCGGCTGTTGTTTGATCATACCCTTTGAGAATATCGTCCGTATGTCCTTAAAGTTACAGCCCACGCCTGATGCATATCTGCTGATTGCCCGGCTGGACCTGGCGGAAGATAAATCAGCTTTCGCCGCACAAAATCTTGACCATGCTCTGGTTCTCGATCCCGCGAATGCCGCTGCCGCGTTAAAGCGTGACATCAGATCGGGAGCCGCGGGCGAAGCAACATCTCAGCTTTTTTGAGGGAAGGTTATGCGTAATCTGTTTTTAAAACTCGGAGTTTTCAGGGTCGCAATCTTGTTTGCGTTGTTCTTTGTTTCGCGCGCCGCTTCAGCAGACGTGCTGAAGATCGTGGTAAATGACACCATACATCCGTTAACTGCTGAGAGATTTGACTGGGCCATTCAGGAAGCCGAACGGACCCACGCCGATGCCCTCCTCGTCGAGTTGCGCACGCCCGGCGGTTTGATGTCTTCCATGGAAGAAATCATTCAGAAACTCCTGGCTGCCAAGGTCCCTACCATTATTTATGTCACACCAGCGGGAAGCGATGCCTCGTCCGCAGGCTTTTTCATTCTGGAAGCAGCCGACGTAGCAGCTATGGCGCCAAGCACCAATACCGGGGCCGCGCATCCGGTCTGGGGTGACGGACGGACCATGGATCCCATCATGAAAGAAAAGCTGGAAAATTACGCAGCTTCGTTGCTGCGTTCCTATACGGGCAAACGTGGCCGCAACGTGAGCGTGGCTGAGACCGCCGTTCGAGAATCAAAATCCTTCACTGCGGATGAGGCCATCGCGCAACATCTCGTCGACTACATTGCGACCGATGACAACGATCTCTTTCGGCAACTGGAAGGCAAAACCATCACGCGCTTCGATGGATCAAAAACGGTACTCCATCTTGTCGGCAAGCCGATCCGTCTCCACGAGCTTACACTGCGGCAAAAGACGCTCTCTGTCCTGATGGATCCCAGCATTTCTTTCATCATCTTCGCCCTGGGATTGCTCTGCATCTTTTTCGAATTCAACCATCCTGGCGCAATTTTGCCAGGAGTGGTGGGCTTTGTAGCAGTTGCAATTTCACTCTATACTTTGCAGTTGCTCCCGTTGCGCTCAATGGCAGTGGTAATGATCATCGCCTCGTTCGCGATGTTTGTGCTGGAAGCAAAGCTTCAGACGCACGGCATTGCTGGCACTGGCGGGATTGTTTTGATGGTGATTGGTGCGCTGTTATTGGTGGATGGGCCCATCCCGGAAATGCGCGTACATCTCTGGGCGGCCCTTTCTGTAGCTGTCCCAATAGGGATCATCACGGTGTTTCTGGTATCCATCGCCTTAAAGGCGCGCAGAAATAAAGTTGTAACCGGCACACAAGGGATGATCGGCGAAGTGGCGATTGTTTGCGCGCCGCTGATGCCTTCCGGCAAGGTTTTCGTCCAGGGCGAACTTTGGGATGCCGTCTCTCCGGCCAATGTGGAGGCCGGCCGCCGAGTGGTTGTCCGCCGGGTTGAGAACCTGGTGCTGCACGTGGAACCAGTGCACGAAGCAGTACCTCAGCCATCGCTTGCAGGATAATTTTGCCTTTTGCTACCCATGTGCCATAAAATCCGTTCGACTTTCCCACTCGCTATCTGATGGAGGCGCCAGTGCTTTTTGTTCTTGTTCCGGTTGTCATTTTTCTTCTTTACGTTTTTAACTGCATCAAGATCCTGCGCGAATATGAGCGCGGCGTAATTTTTTCTCTTGGCCGCCTTCAGCAGGACGCCAAAGGCCCCGGCCTTATCCTGGTATTTCCTCCAATTCAGAAAATGGTGCGGATTGACCTGCGCCAGCAAGCGCTGGAAGTTCCGCCGCAGGACATCATCACCCGCGATAACGTGACCCTGAAAGTGAACGCCGTTATCTATTGGCGAGTGGTCAACGCTCCTCAAGCTGTGGTCCAAGTCCAGAACTATTACTGGCAGACGCAGCAATTTGCCCAGACCACTCTGCGCTCCGTGCTGGGTGAAGTTGAATTGGACGAACTGCTGGCGCACCGCGATAAACTGAATACTCGCATCCAGAGCATTCTGGACCAGCACACCGCGCCTTACGGCGTAAAAGTCTCGAACGTCGAAGTTAAGCAGGTTGATCTGCCTGAATCCATGCTGCGAGCGATGGCCAAGCAGGCCGAAGCCGAGCGC
>DASXJO010000207.1:0-3619 GCA_036497385.1 Candidatus Angelobacter sp.
ATCTCGATCACTTCCTGTGCGGTGAACAGCTGGAAGTCTTTGTCGTCCAGGCCGTCCGTCTCGTGACGAGAGAACGGCTCTTCCGATCGATAGCTGCGCTCGTCAGTAATGATCACGTCTAGATTGCGGCCCCAGCGCAAACTGCGATGGCCCCTTAAACTTCCGATTGCCGCCAGATTGTTCGGCTCCTGGCCCAGACCGTGCTCGTCGAATTTAGTGATCGGCGCATTCTCCACTTTAGGCGCCCCGAAAGTGGCCAGTGAAGGCCCGCCGGACTTGACCATCCGCGCCGGCTGATACTCAAAGAACGCCTGCATGGCTGCCACTTTTCGCGTCTGGGCTGGAAAAGTTTTCGGTCCAAACTTTTGGAAACTCTGCCATCCCTGCCAGCTGAACTCATGGTTGTCCCACATGGGCACAAATGGAAAATGTGCACGCGCGTCTTGCAGCTCAGGGTCGTGAAGATACGCCTTATAGATGGCACGATAATCTTCCACCGTGGTGGGGATGTGAAAGTCAGATATTTTTTCGCCGTGCGGATAACGGACTATGTCCCGTACTTGACGGGCGTAGTATGTCTTGCGGTCTTCGGGATACCACACCAGCTCGTAAATGAAGTCGCCAAGGTGCAGGACGAAACCGAGTTTTTCCGCCTCAGGAGCGCGGTCATCCTCGTAAATCATTCTTCGGTACGCGTTTTGCGCGCCGAGGTTTGCGTTTTGACAGCTAACAAACGCAAAACGAACGGGTCGCGGATCATGATCGTCCGGTGCGGTGCGGGTGCGACCGATTCGGCTGCCATTTCCGTCACTGTCAGTGAATCGATACCAGTAGGGCCGCGCAGGCTTTAGCCCTCCCACCAGGACCCGGCAGGTCCAATCGGCCTCTGCCGAGATTGGAACGCCCTGCGTCGCCACTGCCCGGTGAAAATCCTGGTCTTCAGCCACCTCCAGCATCAGGTGCGATGGATGCTGTTGGCCCTCCGGTGCCCTGCGCGTCCACAATAGAACGCTATTGCTGTTTGGGTCTCCCGACGCGACGCCCTCAGGAAAGAGGTCTCGCCGTTCATGCCATGACAGGGTTGATGCTGTTGCGAAGTGCTTTGCCCAGACACCCGAAGCACTGACAAGCATGGCGGTTTTCAAAAATTGTCGTCTCGTAACAGGAGCCATCTGCAAAGACCTCCGATCAAGAATTGTCTCTTGAAGTGATAGAGCGGTTTTTTCACTTTGGCGCCGGCGGGGCGCATGTCTCAAAGAGTTGAAAAGTCCAAGTCTCTTCTCTCAGACGAACTTCAAATCAATTGGTTATCAGAAATGCCGGCCCTGCTCCGCTCGACTGGCTTCATTTCGGAAACTCATTGGCCGAGGTCCGACAGCTTGGCCTGCCGGATATCAAGCAACGCCGCCGCGGCGTCTTGACGCGATCTACCATCACATCGGCAAGAACCTGAAGGCTGGCGTCGGCTACAACTTCACCGACTTCTCCGACGAGCTGACCGACCTGAAGTACAACCACAGGGGCATATTCGTAAATTTGATCGGGACCAAGTGACGCTCGCGTTGCATGTGCTTGATCACGCTAAGGGGTAATGCCAGCCTAAACAGTACCGATCTAAGACAGGATGGATTTCCGTGCAAGGAACTCCTTGACGACCAGGGCGGCATCCTTCTTTTCTCCATCGACGGAATAGTTCATGTGGCGCATATTTTCGGCAGTGATGTGGCCGCTGAGCTTTTCTAATGCTACCCGCACTTCAGGATGGCGCTGGAGGATCTCACGCCGCACAATTGGCACCGCATCATACGGCGGGAAATAGTGCTTGTCATCTTCAAGCACGACCAGGTCAAGCGCGGCGATCAGGCCGTCAGTATTGGAACCAGCCACGATATCCACCTGATTATTCTGCAAGGCGCGATAGAGCAGGCCCAGGTCCATCACACGTGGGGCTTCCGCGAACTTGAGTCCGTATTGGGCCGCAAGACCTTTGTATCCGTCGGGCCGCTCAATGAATTCATAACCCACACCAAGGCGCAGTTGCGAAGAGATGGCAGCAGCGTCAGAAAGCGTTTTCAGGTGCAGGCGGCGAGCGTCATTGCCGCGCATGACCATGGCAAAGGTGTTGTCGAAGCCGAGCGAGGGAAATACTTCCAGTCCAAATTTGCGGGCGTAAAGCTCTTTGACGGTATTGAAGACCGCCGCGTGATCGGAAACGGGCTTCTCTTTCAAGATTGCGACCAGCGCCGTTCCTGTGTACTCCACGTACATGTCGATGCGTCCGGCGAGCAGCGCCTGATGGCAGATATACGTTCCTGCCAGATAGAAGCGGCGGTCTATGGGCACAGTGCTGAAGTGGGCAAGATATTGCGCCAGCAGCTCACCCAGAACAAGTTGCTCAGTAAAATTTTTGGAGCCGACGGTGAGCACTGAGTTTTTGGGCCTACAGCCGGAGAGCATCAACGCGAGCGCGGCGAGAAAGCTGCGGCGATCCATTACGGGTGCGTCCGAACCCGCGTCGGTACTAACGCACGCTGGATCAGGCCGAGAACAAAGTCCGCGACGAGCGCCATAAGCGCGGCGGGAATTGCGCCAGCAAGAATCACGTTGTTATCCACCATGGCGAGACCACGAAAAATAAATCCACCCAGTCCGCCGGCCCCGATGGCGGCAGCAATCGTTGCCACGCCTACGGTGATGACCGTTGCAGTGCGAATGCCCGCAACAATTACGTTTGAAGCCAGCGGCAGTTCCACCTGCCAGAGCAATTGCCGCGGAGTGAGCCCCATGGCAACGGCGGCTTCGCGCACCGGCGCGTCAACTCCGGCGATGCCGGTATATGTATTGCGCACCACGGGAAGCAGCGCGTACAGCGTAAGAGCCAGGATCGCCAGACGATCAGCGCGGGCACCGATCCACGGCACGGGAAGCAGCAGTCCGAAGAGCGCAAGACTGGGAATGGTTTGCATGATGTTGTTGGCGCCCAGGATTGCAGTTTTCCACGCGGGGCGACGGCTCAGCAGAATACCCAGCGGCACTCCGATGGCGACGGCCAGTAGCATGGAGACTCCGACCAGCCAGAGATGCTCGCCCGTGAGCGTGAGCAATTCACGTTTGTGGGCGACAAAAAAATCTGGCAGCGACGACATGGCGCTAGGCTCCGGAGTTCAGGATTTGCTGCGTGGCCCGGAATGCATTGACATAAGGTTGAACAGCCCCGTGGCTGGAGCGCAGGAATTCAGCCGGCGCAAAAATTCCTTTAAGCTCACCGGAATCCATGAGGGCGATGCGGTCCCCCAGCATCAGCGCTTCTGCAACGTCATGCGTGACGAAGACAATGGTCTTGCTCAGCCTTTTTTTGAGCCCCAGAAATTCTTGCTGCAACTCCGCGCGGGTAATGGGATCAAGCGCGCCAAAGGGTTCATCCATCAGCAGAATTGCGGGATCGGCGGCAAGAGCTCGCGCCAGGCCGACACGCTGACGCTGGCCTCCAGAAAGCTGGTCAGGATAGCGGCCAGCAAATTCTTCATATGGCAGACCGACCAAATGCAACACCTCACGCACCCGCGTGGCGATACGCTGGGAATCCCATCTTTCGAGCCGTGGAACCAGAGCCACATTA
>DASXJO010000208.1:0-2124 GCA_036497385.1 Candidatus Angelobacter sp.
CACGGCGTGGCGATACGCAGGCACGTCAAACTCGCCGTTCGACTTGAGGAACTTCATCAGGTTGAGCGACGCCAGATTGCAGGCCGAATCGTCCAGGAACATGTATTCACTGCAAGGGTTGCTGGCGTTGATGCGGTCCGTATTTTTCGAAGTATGCCACTTGTTGATCGTCGTGTCGTACTGCATGCCCGGATCGCCGCACCACCATGTGGCTTCAGCAATCTTGTTCATCAGCTGGCGCGCCTTTTTGGTCTCCATGACGTGGCGGTCTTTAACTGAGCGCGTGGAGAAATTCTCATCACGCTCCACGGCAGCCATGAACTCATCGGTCACCCGCACAGAGTTGTTCGCGTTCTGGAAAAAGATGGAGCTGTAAGCGTCGGAGTCGGGCGAGGAACCGTCATAGCCCATCTCAATCAGCGCCCAGGCCTTTTTCTCTTCCGCCATTTTGCAATCGATGAAGCTCTCGATATCCGGATGATCGACATTCAGGATCACCATCTTGGCCGCGCGACGCGTCTTGCCGCCGGACTTGATCACGCCGGCAAATGCGTCAAAGCCCTTCATAAAGCTGAGCGGGCCGCTGGCCGATCCGCCGCCGGAAAGCTCTTCCGTCGAGCCGCGCAGCGCGGAAAGATTTGTGCCCGTGCCGCTGCCCCACTTGAACAACATGCCTTCCGTCTTCGCCAAAGTGAGGATTGAATCCAATGAATCCTTTACCGAATTGATGAAGCAGGCCGAGCATTGCGGCGCTTTGTATCCCGTGGTGGAAAATTCGACAGTTCCCTGCTCGCGGTTCCAATGCCAGTTCTGCGCGTCGCTGAGCGGCTCCAGCCGGTCACAACCAACGTTGAACCACACCGGAGAATTGAATGCCGCTTTCTGCTGCACCAGAATATGCACCAGCTCGTCGTGGAACGTGTCGCGGTCTTCTGCGCTGGCAAAATAACCCTGCTCCCAGCCCCAGTCGCGGATGCTCTCTGCCACGCGCTGAATCAACTGGCGGACGCCGGTCTCGCGCTGCGGCGTGCCAAGCGTGCCGTGAAGATATTTGCTGGCCACAATGTTGATGGCAGTCATCGACCAATCTTTTGGCGACTCCACATCGCGCTGCTCAAAAATGCTGTTGCCCTTGGCGTCAGTAATGCTGGCCGTACGCAGCTCCCACTCAACTTCGTCATAGGCGGAAACGCCGGTGCGCGTGAAATACCGCGGAAATTTCAGTCCCGGAGCTATTTGTCCCGTTTGCCCTGAACTTGGCTGCTGTGTTTGTACTTTTGTGTTTTCCTTCATGACTTTTACGTTGATCTCAGCCATCTTTATTTTTCTCCGATTCGCCTAGTATCCTCAATGTTCTGTCCGCGATGTTGCATACTGCATGGCGCGAGCCTGCCTGCTCGCTTTCCGTTTCCGCTGTTTGTCTTTAGGATCCTGCTGAAACTGCTTTGCCCAGCTTGATGCCGTGAGTTACGCGATCCACCGCGCGCTCCGCCACGGTTTTCAAACCGCCGGTTTGCGGTTCAGCCATACTTGCGACAGCCGCCATCGCCAGGAGTGGCTTCGGCTCCGCTGCCTCTGTCGGCTTCTGCTCAAATGGTTTCTGTTCCGCTGCAGGTGATCTTGATTCAAATATCTGTGACGCTACTTCCCTTTGCGCGCTCAGCCAATTCTTCAGCGCTGCGGCTGCTGTCCGCCGATCGGCAATGCTGGGCGCAATGGCATAGCGCACATAGACCTTGGCCTCGGCCATCTTTTCCCGCCACGGACTGCCTGCCGCAAACAACCGGCTCAGTGCGCGTGAGAGATCATCGGCCTCAGCCACTTCAAAAACCGCCAGCATGCGGCGTGACTGCGCTCCTACCGACTGCACAACTTCTTCGGCCAGCGCAAAAACTCCCGGCTGGCTGGGCACCAGCAGCAAGCCAAAGCTCGATTCACAATGGAACCAACGTGACCAGCTCATCTCCATACGCCAATCTCCCCAAACACGGTTAAGCAGCACCGGCCAGGGCCGGTGCGTGCGCACACAAAAGTATTAAGTTCACCGCGATTATTGTTTCCGGCGGCACCTCTGACGCCGGGTAGTCTTCAGGCTGTCTGTGACCCGTTTCTGATTTGCCACGG
>DASXJO010000209.1:0-7777 GCA_036497385.1 Candidatus Angelobacter sp.
CCCACCGGCAGCAGTTCCTTGGAACAGCCCAGGGGCTGGATGCGTTCTCCCGCGCCGGCGGCAGGTATGATTCCGATCATTGGGCTACCTCGTTGTTCATGGATGCCTTATTTATGGGTGACTTGTTCATGGATGCATTCGTGCCGGAACGCGCTTCCTCAATGTATTGCAAAAGCTGATGGGCGCGTACCTTGCCGGAATGCTCATCCAGCGTCCGCTGTCTTGCCCGGTTGGCCATGGATTGCAGCTCTTCATCGGAGGAATTGAGAGCAGCTTCAACATCTTCTGGACTGGTCACGACACGGAGTTCGCTCTGCAAGTCGAAGAACGAATCCAGTCCGTCCCACCCATCGGTAATCAGCGGAGTTCCACAAGCGGCGGCTTCAAAGAACCGGCCTGAAGGGCACCAGCCGTTGGCCGCCATCTCTCCCCGTGTAATATTCAGCGTTAGTCGAGACGATGAATAAAAGCTGGAATGCTCCGCTGGAGCAACGTGATCGATGCGGCGTACGTTTTCGCCCCATTGCCAGTGCCAGGGATAGAGCGAGCCGGCCAGCAGAAATAGCTTCTCCGGATGGCGGCGAGAGGGCTCCAGCAGCAACGCATCGAGCTTGACTTGGCGGTCGGCTGAATATGTTCCCATGTAGCTCAGGTCGCACTGAAACTGGGGGGCTGGCGCAACCTGATAGTAGTCGTCGGGATCGACGCAGCCATAAAGAGGCTTGACCATTCGGGCGCGATAATCATGTTCCAGCTCGGCCAACGCCTTGCCGCCGGTAAAAGAGAGCACCAGATCAAAAGCCTGGATTTGATCGGCGTCAAGATACTCGACCTCGCCTTGGCGCAGAGCATTGAGCGTCACCGGGGTATCAAGGTCATAAAAAATGCGAAGAGGCCGTGCCAGATCCAGTATTTCGTCATTGATGCGGCGGCCTTCCGGAAGAAAGCTGGCGGTAATCACCACATCAGACTCGGCAGCGGCTGAAAGCGCCCGTTCGCGGATGTTCGACCAGGCTGAATAAAGAGTCAGCTCGCAGTAGTCGCAGGAGTCAAAGTCGCGACGTGAGCTGTAGTAGGGGACGTCCTTCTCAAAGAAGTGCACTTTGTGGCCCAGCCTGTCCAAGGCGCGGATAATAGCGCGATAGGGCGTGGCGTGCCCATTGCCCCATGAGGAGGAAAGCGTCAGGCCAAAAACAGTTATATTCACTCGTCCAGGGTCCTTGCGCGATTGAGCTCGCGATGGTGAGATGTATTCTGGGCCAGACCTGTTGCCGGGGCCTTGAAACCCCGAAGCGCAGCGAGGGAGCCCTATAGCAACCATGTTCTTCAGGGCGGCCGGCCGGAGTGCTCTTATCGGTGCATCCGCTGCAGAAAGGGTTTACACTGCGGGATGATGAGCGAGCAACAGCAACCAGACTCTCAGTCTCCCCAGCAAGTTGAGGCAAAGCCCGCCGCCAAGCCTGACCTTTCCAGCTATTGCCCCAATTGCGGTTCAAAAATGCGCGACTCCCGCTGCAAAATGGTGTGCAAGACCTGTGGCTTCTTTCTGAGTTGCAGCGATTTTTACTGAAGAACCCCATCTCAAGCCCATGATGCACGGAGACATTGCCAGCCCCAGGAGCACCGACTATTTTGTTTTAGAGCGCCTTCAGGATTGCGCTGTGCTGCGGCTGGTTTCATCCGACGGCACGAACAAGCTGGGGGTGAATTGCATACGTGCTCTCCATGGGGCCATTCAAGGGTTGGCGGCTGAGGCCGAAAGCGGCCAGATTAAACGCCTAGTCATTACCGGCAATGACAAATTCTTCTCCGCGGGGGCCGACCTGAATGAGATTTCCGTGCTGACGGCCGCACAAGCCTTTGAGTTTTCCCGCCAAGGCCAAGCGCTTATGCAGTCCATCGACCATTTTGCGATTCCGGTGATTGCCGCCATTCGCGGCTATTGCATGGGCGGAGGCATGGACCTGGCGATGGCTTGTGACTATCGCATCGCTGCGCCGAGTGCTGTCTTTGGACATCGCGGCGCCAGTCTGGGCGTGATGACCGGCTGGGGTGGCACGCAACGCCTGCCGCGATTGATCGGCAAATCGCGAGCTATGCAGATGTTTTTGCTCGCAGAGATGGTGAGAGCCGACGAGGCGTTGAGGATCGGGCTGGTGGATGCAATTGTGGATGATCCGATCAACCATGCACTACATTGCATCAAAGGCATCGCACGATAAATTCCGCAACGAATTCGCGAATAGAATAACTATTCCTGATGCACGGAATTCTCATCGTTTCTCTTGCGGGATTAATCGCGGGTGCTATGAATGCTGCCGCCGGCGGAGGGTCATTCGTTTCTGTCCCGGCCCTGATCTATATCGGAATTCCATCGGTCTCCGCCAACATGTCCAGCACCATTGCTTTGTATCCGGGCAGCCTCACCAGCGCATGGGCTTACCGCGGAAATTTCCAGGCAATCCTTAACGTCTCTCTCAAAGCAATGTTCCTGGCGACCCTGGCCGGCGGATTGGCAGGCGCAGTTTTATTGCTGCTGACGCCGAGTTCCGCCTTTGACAAGATCATTCCATGGCTCCTGCTGCTGGGATCACTGGCTTTTGCGCTTGGACCGTGGCTGGGGGCTCGACTGCGCAAATACTACCGGCCGAATACTGCATTTCTGATCGCAGCACAATTTCTCCTGGGCGTGTATGGCGGCTATTTCGGAGGCGCGGTGGGAATCATGATGATGGCGGTGTGGAGCGTGCTGGGCCTCACCGATATCCGGGCGATGAATGCCGTTAAGGTTGTGCTGGTGGCTGCCGCCAACACCATCGCTGCCCTGTGCTTCGCCTTTGTTGGCTCCGTTGCCTGGCGCGAGACGCTGATCATGCTGCTGGCCGCGGCATTAGGAGGATACGCGGGAGCTCAAGTAACTTTACGGCTGAACGGCCCCAAAATCCGGATCGGCATCAGCCTTATCAATTTCCTGATTACGGCAGTGTTCTTTTACATAAGGTTCTTCTAGATAGCAGCCCGGTTTCAACATCGACGATCTGAAGCCCTGCATTGTTCTTGACCAAAGCATTTTCCTTAATCAGTGAAATTCGTGTCTTCTGTGTCATCAGTGGTAAGTTTTTGTCCCGCAGTTTGCGCGCCCTTTCTTCCCTCATTTAATCTAAGTAGTTTGCCTAACGGCTTACGTCTTAACATCTATGGCCGATCAAATACCCAAGCTCCCCACCAAAGTCGACGCCACCTCCACCCGCTTTGAAAAGAACATGCGCGCCATGGCGGAGCTGGTTGCCGCCGTTCGTAACGAGGAAGAAAAAATTCGGCTGGGCGGCGGCGAAAAGGCGATTGAATCACAGCACGCCAAAAAGCGCCTGACCGCGCGCGAGCGGATCAACCTACTCATTGATCGCGACACCGAATTCTTTGAGCTTGGGCTTTACGCCGCATATGAAATGTATGAAGAGTGGGGCGGCGCGCCATCAGCGGGCGTCGTTACCGGGCTGGGCCGCGTCCATGGGCGGCTGTTCATGCTGATCGTGAATGACGCAACGGTCAAAGCCGGCGCGTTTTTCCCTATGACGGCCAAGAAGGTGATCCGCGCGCAGAACATCGCTATTGAAAACCACATTCCCACGATCTATTTGGTTGATTCTGCCGGGGTGTTTCTGCCGTTGCAGGAAGATGTTTTCCCTGACACTGACGATTTTGGCCGGGTCTTCCGCAATAACGCTGTGATGTCCGCCATGGGAATTCCGCAGATCACCGCGATAATGGGCATGTGCGTGGCGGGCGGCGCATATCTGCCGGTAATGTGCGACACCATATTGATGACTGAAGGCAGCGGGCTATTTCTCGCCGGACCTGCGTTGGTGCAGGCTGCGATTGGCGCAAAGTATTCCGCGGAAGAGCTGGGCGGCGCGCAGATGCATGCGCAGATCGCCGGTACAGTGGATTATCGCGAGCCCAATGACCATATCTGCCTGGAGCGCATACGCTCGGTCGTGAGCAAGCTTGGTCACAAGCCAGGTGCGCCGTTCAATCGCGTAAAAGCCGAGCCTCCGGCCTACGCGGCAGAAGAAATTTACGGGATCTTTGAAGCCGACGGCATGCGCCCATACGACATGAAAGAGATCATCGCGCGGGTTGTAGACGGAGCAAAGTTCGATGAATACAAAGCCGAATACGGCAAGACCATAATCTGCGGGCTGGCGCGGATCGGCGGATTTGCCGTAGGGATTGTGGCCAACCAGGCGTCGTCGGCGCAGCAGACCGATTCTTCAACCGGCGAAAAGCGCATGGAGTTTGGCCGTGTGATCTATACCGAGAGCGCCGAGAAGGCTGCGCGCTTCATCATGGATTGCAACCAGAACCTGGTGCCGCTGGTTTTTCTGCATGACGTGAACGGATTCATGGTGGGCCGCGACGCCGAGTGGAGCGGCATTATCAAAGCCGGAGCCAAGATGGTGAATGCCGTGGCCAATTCCGTGGTACCGAAAATCACGGTCATCATCGGCGGATCATTTGGCGCGGGACACTACGCCATGTGTGGCAAAGCTTACGATCCGCGATTTGTCTTCGCCTGGCCTTCAGCGCGATACGCCGTAATGAGCGGCGCGGCCGCTGCGGGAACGCTGGTGGAAATCAAGATCAAACAACTGGAACGTGGCGGCAAAAAATTGAGTGAGCAGGACCGCAAAGAACTTTTCGACGCCACCAAAGCTACCTATGACCACCAGACCGACCCTCGCTACGGCGCAGCAAGATTGTGGATCGACAAGATTATTGACCCCATGGAGACGCGCCAGGCGCTGATCACGGCGCTGGAAGCGGCGAGCCTGAATCCGGAAGTGAAGGAGTTTAAGGTTGGAGTTTTGCAAACATAGCTTTCTCTAGGTCCACGCGAATTCTTCACCACGGAGGCACGGAGACACGGAGAACAGCAAAAAACAGGAGACTGTGATGGCTGAAACAACGGCCGGACCGAAGCTCAGGTATGAGGAGTTGATTGAGAAGATCCTAGGTGCAGCGATTGAAGTTCACAATACACTCGGGCCGGGGTTGCTGGAATCGGCCTATCTTGCAAACATAGCTTTCTCTAGGTGCACGCGAATTCTTCACCACGGAGTCACGGAGACACGGAGAACAGCAAAAAACAGGAGACTGTGATGGCTGAAACAGCGGCCGCACCGAAGCTCAGGTATGCGGAGCTGACTGAGAAGATCCTAGGTGCAGCGATTGAGGTTCACAAGACACTCGGGCCGGGGTTGCTGGAATCGGCCTATGAAGAATGTTTATGTCTTGAATTAAACTTGAGGGGACTACGGTTTGAGAGACAAATCACCGTCCCAGTCACATATAAAGGAATCAACCTGGACTGTGGATATAAGCTCGACCTTCTGGTTGAGGACACGATCATTCTAGAACTGAAGTGTGTGGAGCGCATTGCGTCGATTCATGAAGCCCAACTTCTTACTTACATGAAGTTACTGAAAAAGCCGGTGGGTTTCATCATAAATTTCAACGTTCCAGTTTTGAGGTCCGGCATTGTTCGAAAAGTTTTATGACCTGCTGTTCTCCGTGGTGTCCGCCGCCTCCGTGGTGAAAATCGCTGATCGTGTTTCTACGGAATAAGCTTTTTGCTCGATGTCCTATGAAGTGTAGGTTTTATTGTGAATTTCAACGTTCCAGTTTTGAGGTCCGGTATTGTTAGAAAAGTTTTATGACCTGCTTTTCTCCGTGTCTCCGTGCCTCCGTGGTGAATAAGTTGTTGGAGTCGCCCTCCGCGGTGAATAAGCTTTTGACCTATGTCGAATGAAGTAAAAATCATCGAATGTCCCCGCGATGCATGGCAGGGCCTCAAAGGTCAGATTCCCACGGCCGTCAAGGTCCAGTACCTGCGCGCGCTGATTGGGGCTGGCTTTAAGCATATCGACGCTGTGTCGTTCGTCTCGCCCAAGGCCATTCCGCAGATGGCCGATTCTGAAGCTGTCTTGAAAGAACTTGATCCTCCGGATGACGTGGAGATCATTGGTATTGTGGTGAACCAGAAAGGCGCGGAGCGAGCGATTGCGACCGAAGCCGTGCAGACTCTTGGCTTCCCGTATTCCGTCTCGCCCACGTTCCTGGAGCGCAACCAGCACCAGACACTGGAAGCCGCCGCTGACGAACTGGAGCAAATCAAGTTAAAAGCCGACGCTGCCGGGCTGAATGTTGTTGCGTATATATCCATGGCCTTTGGCAATCCCTACGGCGATCTGTGGAACGCCGAAGAAGTGATTGAAGCAGTGGGTATTCTGGCCGACATGAACATCACGCAAATTTCGCTGGCCGATACGGTCGGCCTTTCCACGCCGGCGCAGGTAAAAGACCTGATCACGGCTGTGACCGCGGCTTACGACTATCTTGAAATCGGCGCGCATTTGCACAGCACGAAAGCCGGAGCGGCGGAGAAAATCATTGCCGCCTATGAAGCTGGCTGCCGGCGATTTGATTCCGCGATTGGCGGTCTCGGAGGCTGTCCGTTCGCGCAAGACGAGATGATCGGCAACATTCCGACAGAGATTGCAGTGCAGGCGCTGATCGCGCATGGCGCAGACGTCCCGCTGAAGAAGCCTCTGGACGCGGTACTCGCAATGTCGGCAGACATTGCCAGGAAGTTCACACCAATTCAATGACTCACGATTACAAAACCGTTCTTTACTCCGAAGCCGATTGCATCGCCACCGTCACGCTGAATCGCGCGGAAAAGCGCAACGCCATCAGCTACGAGTTGATCAATGACCTGATGGCGGCGTTGAAGCAGGCTGCAGATTCATCAGCGCAAGTCGTGATCCTGACCGGTGCTGGCAAAGCATTTTGCTCCGGCATGGACCTGGACAATCTGAAGCAGCTTACCGGACGCACGCATGAGCAGAACATTCAGGATTCAGAAACTATGGCATCGCTTTTCCGGACGCTGTATGACTTTCCTAAGCCGACCATTGCCGCCGTGAATGGGCCTGCCATCGCGGGCGGAACAGGGCTGGCGACGCTCTGCGATTTCACGCTGGCGGTGCCCGAAGCGAAATTTGGCTACACAGAAGTGCGCATAGGTTTTGTTCCGGCGATCGTTTCAAGTTTTCTTATCGCTAACATCGGCGAGAAGCGTGCGCGCGACCTGCTGCTTACTGGCCGGATCTTCGGCAGCGAGGAAGCTTTGAAGCTGGGGCTGGTGAATGAGATCGTCGCGCCGGAGCAGTTGATGGCGCGGGCGCAGGAACTGGCAGCGCAGTTGCTGGAAAACAGTCCTGCATCATTGCAGGCTACCAAGGAACTGCTTTCCAGCTATACTCGCGAGCAACTGGATCGTCAGGTGAAACAGGCGGTGCAGGGCAATGCAGGCATCCGCCAGACCGCTGACTTCAAAGAAGGCATCACAGCATTTCTGGAGAAACGCAAACCCACTTGGACAGGAAAATAGAAGCCGTCAACCCAAAGGACCTCAATACAAAAATCTGGGGCGAGACAAAACTGCGCGTGCGCTACGCCGAAACCGACAAGATGGGCGTGGTCTACCACTCCAACTTTGTCATATGGTTTGAAGTGGGGCGTGTGGAATTGCTGCGGCAGCTCGGCTTTCAGTACAGCGACATGGAAACCGAGGATGACTGCCACATTCCGGTGGTCGATCTGCGCGTCCGGTACAAAGCGCCGGCGCAGTATGATGATGAGATCGTGGTGCGCACGCAGATCAAGAACGTGCGTTCGTCGCTGCTGCACTTCAGCTATGAAATCTTTCGTG
>DASXJO010000210.1:0-2373 GCA_036497385.1 Candidatus Angelobacter sp.
ACAGGGGTCAACACTCTCACGGGCGAAGGGCTGGCCGAAGTGTTGAAAGGTGCTTTGGTAGTGGTTGACGTATCAAACTCTCCCTCCTGGGATGACGCAGCAGTACTGAAGTTCTTCGAAACATCAACTCGCAACCTCCTCACCTATGAAGCGGCCGCAGGCGTACGGCATCACGTTGCGTTATCAGTCGTAGGGACTGATCGGCTGTCTGAAAGCGGTTACTTCCGCGCCAAGATTGCCCAGGAGGAATTGATCAAAGAATCTTCAATCCCCTACTCCATCGTGCATGCGACGCAGTTCTTCGAGTTCCTCAAGGGCCTTGCCGATATTTCCTTCGACGGCGCCAAGGTGCGTTTGCCTCATGTGTTCTTCCAGCCGATGGCAGCCGACGATGTTGCGAGTGGCGTGGCCATAATTGCGGTAGGTCCGCCGGTAAACGGCATCGTCGAAATTGCAGGGCCGGAGCAGTTTCGCCTGGATGATCTAGTCCGGCGGCGCTTGGCCTCGCTTAACGATCCCCGCGAAGTCATCGCTGATCCAAACGCGCGTTACTCGGGAGCGAAAATCAGCGAGAAAACGCTGGTTCCGGGCAATAACGCACGACTCGGCGAGACAAGTTTCGAAACCTGGCTCACTCAGTCCGGAACACAAATTTCCAGTGCTGCGTAGTGGGGCTGCCGGCGCTGCAATGGTTAGACATTGCCCAAGACTGGATTGGTTTCGAACGAGTGGTTCAAGGTGTTGGTTTCAATTTTGGCAATTCCGGCGATTTTGGCAATTTTGGCAATCCACCATCACACCCAATACGTCCTATCCAGCGTCCTGTACTGGATCGCCTCGGCGATGTGCTTGCTCTCAATCTGCGGGCTGGCTTCCATATCGGCAATCGTCCGCGCGACCTTCAATATCCGGTCGTGCGCCCTTGCGCTGAGTCCCTGCTGTTGCATGGCGCGTTCCAGCATGCGCTCGCTGTCCGTGCCCAGATCGCAGTAGGCGCGGATCTGTCGAGAGCTCATCTGCGCGTTGGAATAGTTGCGCTCACCGGCGGCGGCAAAGCGATTGAGCTGAACGTCGCGGGCCTTCACCACGCGTTCGCGAATCTGCGCCGAGCTTTCCGCCTTGCTGTCACTCCCGCGCAGCTCTTTGTAATTCACCGCCGGAACGTCAATATGGATATCAATGCGGTCCATCAGCGGCCCGGAAATTTTGGATACATAACGCTGGATCATCGTCGGCGAGCACGGACACTCTCGCTGTCCTGACCCATGGTAGCCGCATGGACACGGGTTCATGGCCGCAGCCAGCATGAATCGCGCCGGAAAAGTCAGTGACATGGACGCGCGCGCAATGGTCACGTTGCCGTCTTCCAGAGGCTGGCGCATTACTTCAAGCACGTTGCGCGGAAACTCCGGCAGCTCGTCCAGAAACAAAACCCCGTTATGTGAAAGCGACACTTCGCCGGGACGCGGGATGATTCCGCCGCCAATCAGCCCCGCGTCGGAAATCGTATGATGTGGCGAACGGAACGGACGCACGCTCACCAGCCCGGAAGCTGCGTCCAGCACGCCGGCCACACTGTGGATCTTCGTTGTCTCCAGAGCTTCTTCAAACGTAAGCGGCGGAAGAATACCGGAAACGCGCTTCGCCAGCATGGTCTTGCCGGAACCGGGCGGCCCGATCATCAAAATGTTGTGTCCGCCGGCGCATGCAATCTCCAGCGCCCGCTTGGCCGTGAACTGTCCGCGCACTTCCTTAAAATCGGCCCCGCCGCTCTGCTCCGTCTCGCTCAGCATCTGCGACGTATCCACCTGCAGCGGCGAAATTCCATTGCCGGTATTCAGCAGGTTCACCACATCCATCAACGACTTCACCGGATAAACATTTACGCCGCTCACCACGGCAGCTTCGCGAGCATTCACTTCCGGCACAATCAGGTTGGCAATTTTCTTGGCGCGCGCCGCGATGGCAATCGGCAGGGCTCCGCGCACTCCCCTGATCCCGCCATCGAGTGATAGTTCGCCCACCATTACATATTCAGTTAGTTCTTTCTTGATCAGCCCGCCGTATGCGCCCAGGATTCCCATTGCCATGGGCAGATCAAAGCCCGAACCTTCTTTCTTGATGTCCGCTGGCGCAAGATTGATGGTGATCTGCGTAATTGGAACTTCAAAGCCGCAGTTTCTCAGCGCCGCGCGGATACGCTGCCGGCTCTCGCGCACCGCGGCATCCGGCAGACCGACAGTCTGGAAGTTTTCTTCCTGGCTTCTGGTGGGGCTGATATCGACTTCAACCTCAATAATGTTGGCGTCGATTCCAAACACTGCGGCGCTCTGGGTCTTGAACAGCATAGAAAGAGCTCGATTGTAACAGGGG
>DASXJO010000211.1:0-9221 GCA_036497385.1 Candidatus Angelobacter sp.
GGCCTACTATCATTTCTCTCTGGCGCACATGTATGAAGAAATGATGGCGATGTACGGGCGCTCGGAATTCGCCACCAAAGCCATTGAAGAGTACCGGCTGGCCATTGAGAACGATCCTTCATCGGAATATTTGAATGCGTCGCTGGCCGAGCTATATGCCAAAACGGGACGCATTCGCGACGCGGTGCTGGAAGCTCAAGACATTATCAAGCGTGACCCTAACAATCTGGAAGCTCACAAGCTGCTGGGACGAATCTACCTGCGCTCGTTGGGCGATCTCCAGCCAGGAACGCAGTCGCGTGAAGTGCTCACACTCGCTATCGAGCAATATGAATCCATCACCAAGATTGAGCCTAAAAATGCGGACAATCACCTGTTGCTGGGACGCCTGTATTTCCTGAACAAAGATGCAGTCAAAGCCGAAACCGAATTCAAGTCCGCGCTCAACCTTGATCCGAATTCTGAAGAAGCCATTACCAACCTGGCCTATCTCTATAACGATGAAGGCGCCAACAACAAAGCTGCCGACTTGTTGAAGACTGTGCCCGAAGGCCAGCGCTCCGCCAAGATTTATTCCGCTCTGGGAACCACTTACGAGCAGCAGAAGGATTATAAGAAGGCTATTGCCTCGTTCCGGCAGGCCTTGGCCATGGACAAGGAAAACTTGGACGCCATGCGCGGTTTGGCCCAGAATCTTGCCAATGACAACCAGATTGATGCCGCGCTGGACGAGTACCGCACAATCCAGGATGCCGACCCACAGGATGCCACCGCAGCGCTGCGCGTGGCCGAAATTTACCGCCGCCAAGGCAAGTTTGATCTGGCCATGGAGAACCTGAAGAAAGCCGCTGCGCTGGTACAGGACTCGCTGGAAATTCCTTACAACGAAGCATTGATTCTGGAAGCGCAAGGCAAGTATGAGGAGGCCGCCACGGTCCTGCAGAAGCTGGTAGCACATCCGCTGCCGGCCAATGCGCGTGAGGGCGACAAGAGCAATCGTGCGTTGTTTCTGGAACGGCTTGGAAACGTATATCGCGAAGCCGGTCGACCATTGCTGTCTCTGGAGACGTTCCGCAAGATCATCGATCTGGGTGGAGACGAAGCGGCGCGGGGCTATCAGGACGTAATCGATTCCTATCGTGAGCAGAAGCAGTGGAATGACGCAACCAGGACGGCACAGGAAGCAGTGAAAAAGCTGCCGAATGACAAAGGCCTGAAGTTGACGCTGGCACAGCAGATGGCCGACAACGGCAAGGCCGATGAAAGTGTGCAATTGGCCAAGTCCGTGCTCAAGGGCGGGCCGGAAGACCGCGACTCTTACATCATGCTCTCGCAGATTTACATGCGGCTGAAGCGCTGGAAGGAATCGGAAGAAGCAATCGCGCAGGCGGAGAAACTGGCTGTGCGACCGGAAGAGAAGGAATATATCCGCTTTGTGCAAGGCTCTATTTACGAGCGGCAGAAAAAATTTGACCAGGCGGAGCAGGCTTTCCGGCAGGTGCTGCAACAGAATCCCAGCAACAGCATGGCGCTGAATTACCTTGGCTACATGCTGGCTGACCGGAATAGCCATTTGGAAGAGGCGCTCAACCTGATTAAAAAGGCCCTGGATTTGGATCCGGAGAACAGCGCTTATCTCGATTCACTGGGGTGGGCTTATTTCCGGCTTGGCAATTATGATCAGGCAGAAGAGAATTTGCGCCGCGCCGCCGATAAGACCCCGAATGATCCCACCGTGCAGGACCATCTGGGCGAACTCTATGCGCGCACCAACCGCTTTAAGCTCGCGGCCGCCCACTGGGAACGTGCCTTGGATGAATGGAACAAATCAGTGCCTGCAGACGTTGACCAGCAGGACGTTGCGCGAGTGACCAAGAAGCTGGAAAGCACAAAAGTAAAACTGGCCCAGCAGACGCAGAAGTAAGTTTTACGCACACCACAATCAGCCCCTGCGCCGTTCAATTACGAATGGTTCAGGGGCTGATTGCTGTCTGGCAGCCACGCGAATCTTCTTCTGTACGGCGGCCCAGCTGTCTAATCTAGAGGCCAGCGCGCCAGCGCATTCAGCCACCGGCGTTTATCCAGTAAACTGAGTTGGCACATGAAATCCATCATCATCGGCACCGCCGGACACATTGACCATGGCAAAACCGCTCTGGTCAAAGCCCTGACCGGCATTGACGCCGATCGTCTGGAAGAAGAGAAGCGCCGCGGCATTACCATTGATCTTGGATTTGCGCATCTGGAACTGGACATACCAGGCGGCAAGGCCGACCACGCGCCGAGCCGCCTGCAAGGGGAGCAGAACGCACTTAAGGCGACAAGAATCTCAAGCGGTTTGGAGCGAAGCGACAGAATTAGACTGGCCTTTATCGACGTTCCTGGCCATGAGCGTTTTGTCCGCAATATGCTGGCCGGCGTGGGCGGAATCGATCTGGTGCTGATGGTGATCGCCGCCGACGAATCCATCAAGCCCCAGACGCGCGAACATTTTGAAATCTGCCGGCTGCTCTCAATTCCGCGCGGCATTACTGTAATTACCAAAGCCGACATGGTGGATGAAGACACGCTCAGCGTCGCACGCATGGAGATTGAAGATTTCGTACGCGGATCGTTTCTCGATATCAGCCGCTCGCCTGTGGTTGCCGTGAGCGCGCTCAAAGGCACGGGACTGGATGAACTTAAGCGCGAAATTGTCCGGCTTGCAGCCGAAGTTCCCGCGCGCGATGCTGAAGCGCTTTTGCGTCTGCCCATAGACCGCGTGTTTACGATGAAAGGTTTTGGCGCAGTCGTTACCGGAACACTGATCGCCGGCAAGGTAAAAAAAGAAGAAGAGGTCGAGGTATTTCCTGGGCGCAAGCGGGCGCGCGTTCGCGGAGTTCAAGTCCATGGCAGTGCCGGAGAGCAGGCGATTGCCGGACAACGCACCGCGTTGAATCTGGCTGGCGTGCAGATGGAAGAACTGGCTCGCGGAATGACGCTCGCCAGCCCCGGAGTCTTTGAACCGACGCAAAAGTTTGACGTCCAAATTTCGCTTCTCAAAGACGCCAAGCCGCTTAAGAATCGCGCCCGCGTCCACTTTCACGCGTTTACCTCAGAGACGATTGCAGAAGTCGCTCTGCGCGGCGTGACTGAGCTCAAGCCGGGAGCCTCGGCCTTTGCGCAGCTCCGCACCGCCGAGCCATTATTGCTGCTACCCGGAGATCGCGCCATCCTGCGCCAGTTCTCGCCGGTCATCACCATTGGAGGAGCTGTGGTGCTGGATGCGTTTCCTTTGTCGCGGCAAAAACAGGACGCGGTGCAACGCTTTTTGCAGACACTTTCTTCCGGAAATAGGCAGGAAGCGTTGCTGGCGCGCATCGCCCGCCGAGGACACGAAGGTCTTTCTCTTGCAGCAGCAGTGCGCGAGACTGGACTAAAACAGTCAGTCCTACAGCCAATCATCACTGCGCTGGTCCAGCAGAAACAAATCATCCAGGTGGCAGACTTCCTAGTCGCCAGCGAGGCCATGCAGAAAACGCGGGAGAAAATTCTCGGCGCACTAGAAGCCTTTCACAAAGCCAACCCACTCGTCGCTGGCATCAGCAAAGAAGAGCTGCGCGAGAAGCTGGGACTCAATCAAACGGTGATGGAAGCTATGCTGGCCCAGCTCACGCGCGACAAGAAAGCCGAAGTTGCAGGGGAGCAGGTCCGGCTGGCGGGTCGCGGTGTTGAACTGAAAGACGAGGAAGCCAAAGCCAAAGAGCAAATCGAAAAGGCCTTTGCCCAGGCCGGCCTGAAAGTACCGCTGATGAAAGAAGTGCTCGACAAGCTTCCCGTAGACAAAGCGCGGGCACAAAAGCTCGTCACGCTTCTTCTCCGCGACCGCGTCCTGATCAAGTTGGCGGATGATCTCGTCTTTCACCAAACTGCCCTACAAGGCCTGCGTCAGATTATGGCCACGCAGAAGGCCAAAACTCCCAAAATTGATGTCGCGACGTTTAAAGACTTGCTCGGCGTGACCCGCAAATATGCTATCCCGTTGCTCGAATACCTTGACCAGCAACGTATTACGCGACGCGTGGGCGACGAAAGAATTATTATTTAATCGGCCGTAAGTAATTATTGGGTAGAGACGTAGCATGCTACGTCTCCCAAGAAGGAAAAGAAGCGTTCAACGGTAAAAATGAAGATCCTTCTTATCGGCGGCAGCGGCTTTATCGGACCTTTCACCGCCGCACACCTTCAGCAGAGCGCACATAACGTCACAATCTTTCATCGCGGCAAGACCAGCGCACCGCAAGGCACAGAAGAAATTCTTGGCGATCGCCAGTTTCTCCAGGACCATCAGCCCGAATTCCGGCGGCAGCACTTTGACGTTGTAGTTGATTTCGTTCTCAGTTCGGGCCGGCAGGCGCAGCAACTCATGGATACCTTCCGGGGAATTGCGGGCCGGGTGGTCGGACTCAGCAGCATGGACGTGTACCGCGCCTGGGGCGTCTTTTACAACATGGAGCCCGGCGGCTTGCAGGAGCTGCCACTGACGGAAGACTCAGAGCTCAGGACAAGCCGCAACACGTATCCGCCTGACGTTCTCAAGCGGCTGCGTACCTCCTTATATCCCTGGGTTGACGAAGAGTACGACAAAATACCTGTCGAGCAAGCCGTCCTTGGTGATCCCAAACTGCCGGGAACAATCTTGCGGCTGCCCATGATTTATGGCCCTGGAGATCCGCTGCACCGCTTTCATCCCGTGTTGAAGCGCATTGACGATGGCAGAAAACAAATCATCTTTGCCGATGACGTGGCTCCCTTGCGGACGCCTCGCGGTTACGTGGAAGATGTTGGCGCAGCCGTTGCGCTGGCTGCGACTTCTCCGCAGGCGGCCGGACGCGTGTACAACGTTTCCGAGACGGAGTCTTTTGGCGAGCTCGACTGGGCGCGCAAAATTGCCGCCGCCACAAATTGGACGGGCGAGTTCGTCGTGCTGCCACATGAGCGCACTCCCAAGCACCTGCTCTGGCCGGGAAACACGGCGCAGCACGTAGTAGCATCGTCAGAGCGCATACGCAAAGAGCTTGGCTATCGTGAGCTTTTGCCGCGCGAGGAAGCTATCCGCCGCACTATCGAGTGGGAGCGCTCAAACCCGCCGCAGCAATCTTCGACCCAATTCGATTACGCTGCGGAAGACGAAGCGCTGCGGCAATTCAAAGCGACTGCGTAAAATCGGCAATCGCATACCATCTACAACTTTGGGAATCATTGGCATTCGATAATTTTGGCAATTTCTCTTGATCCGCGTGCATCCGCGAAATCCGCGGTAAGATTCTGGCCCGATGTCCCGATACCTTTGCGCCCGTTGCGCCTTTGCGGTAACGTCTAAAGAATGCTTTCCATTCGCAAAGCCACGGCCCATGACGCGCCTTTGATTCTCGACTTTATCCATCGCCTCGCAGAGTACGAGCGCGAACCGGATGCCGTGGTGGCGACCGAAGAAGATATTATTCGCGACGGATTTGGCTCGGAGCCAAAATATCGCTGCCTGATCGCCGAATGGGACGGCGCGCCCGCCGGTTTCGCGTTTTTCTTTTACAACTACTCCACCTGGCTGGGAAAGCCGGGCCTGTATCTGGAAGATCTTTTTGTTCTGCCGGAGATGCGGGGCAAAGGCATTGGCAAAGCGCTGCTGATCAAGCTGGCGCAAATTGCAGTGGCGGAAAATTGTTACGGTATGCGCTGGCAGGTGCTGGAATGGAATGAACCGGCGCTAAAGTTCTATGAAACTCTTGGCGCTCACATCATGGATGAATGGGAAACCATGCGTCTGATGGAACCGGCGCTCTCGCGGCTGGCCGCTGCCGATATCGGTGAAGCCGTCAGCGAACCCAAGAGCAGCCAGAAGTGAACGCCAAAATCAAAGTCATTGGCGCCGGTCTGGCTGGCTGTGAAGCCGCTTGGCGGTGCGCGCGGCGTGGCATCGAAGTAGAGCTCTATGAGATGCGGCCCGTGAAATCCACTCCGGCGCACCAGACGGACAAGTTTGCCGAGCTGGTCTGCTCTAATTCGCTCAAATCAGAAAGTGAGAATACCGCGCCTTGGCTGTTAAAGGAAGAAATGCGGCGGGTGGATTCGCTGCTGCTGCGCATCGCCAAGGAAACCAGCGTTCCCGCCGGACACGCTCTGGCTGTCGATCGAGAAACCTTCGCGGACAAAGTCACTGAAGCAGTTTCCGCGGAGCCCAACATCAAGATCATTCGCCAGGAAGTTACGCATATCAATGAAGCCGAAGGACTCACCATCATCGCTACCGGGCCGCTCACCTCTGATGCGCTCTCGCTGGAAATTGCGCGGCTTTCCGGCAGCGATCATCTGTTCTTTTACGACTCCATCAGCCCCATCGTTGAAGCCGATTCCATCGACATGAGCAAGGTCTACATGGCGGCGCGTTATGGCAAAGGCACGGCGGACTACATCAACTGCCCGTTTACAAAAGAAGAGTATGACCGTTTTATTGACGCGCTAACGTCGGCC
Source organism: Candidatus Angelobacter sp. (assembly GCA_036497385.1). Classification (GTDB taxonomy): domain Bacteria; phylum Acidobacteriota; class Terriglobia; order Terriglobales; family Acidobacteriaceae; genus Angelobacter. The sequence goes on from DASXJO010000211.1 coordinate 6,511, forward strand.
GAAATGGTAGAAGGGCATGACTGGGAGAACCTGAATTATTTTGAAGGCTGCCTTCCCATTGAAGAGATTGCGCGCCGTGGCCGTGATACTTTGCGTTTTGGTCCCATGAAACCGGTTGGGTTGGACGATCCTCGGACCGGCAAATGGCCTTATGCAGTGGTGCAACTGCGGCAGGAAAATCTTCGTGCTGACTCTTACAACCTGGTCGGCTTTCAAAATCATTTGAAATTTGGCGATCAAGCGCGCGTCTTGCGGCTGATTCCTGGGCTGGAGAATGCAAAGTTCGTCCGTTACGGGCAGATCCATCGCAATACCTACATCAATGCACCTACGCTGCTGGCAGAATCGCTCAATTTAAAGCAGCATCCCGGCGTTTTTTTGGCCGGACAAATTTCCGGCGTGGAAGGGTACACAGAATCCATTGCCATGGGAATGCTGGCGGGTATTCACGTTTCCCGCATTGCGCAGGGATTGCCGGCGATTCCGCCGCCGCGCGAAACTGCGCTGGGCTCGCTGGTTCACTATATCTGCCACGCTGAAAGCAAAAATTTTCAGCCCGCCAACATCACGTTTGACCTGCTGCCGCAACTGGATGAAGCCACGCGACGGCGCGTTCGCGACAAAAAGTTGCGCCACAAAATGGTTTGCGAAAAGGCGCTGGAAAGCCTAGCGTCGTGGCAGCAAGAGACTACTTCGGCAGGCATACAGGCTTCTGCGGACACTTATGAGCCGTCTATCCGCAATTGATTGGTTGATGCGCTACTAGAGCGCTGCTAGAGACTACCGGCGCTTTGTCTTCTTCTTCGGGCCCAATTCAACTTTTGTGCGGGGCCGATTTTTAATCCAGATTGGCGTACCTACAAAGCCAAATTTTTGCCGAATCTGGTTTTGCAGAAAACGTTCGTAAGAAAAATGCAGCTTCACGTCTTTATCAGTAAAAAGAATGAACGTAGGCGGGGAAGCGTAAGCCTGCGTCATGTAAAAGATCTTGACCTGCTGGCGGTGTGGCACCGACGCGCGGGTGAAGTCCACTGACTCCAGGAATTTGTTCATCTGGGAAGTCCCGATGCGCTTGCGTCTTTCCCTGGCCACAAGTTCCAGAGCGCGGAAAATCTTGTCAATGTTCTTGCCCGCCGCAGCGGAGACAAAGACCATTGGCGCATAATCCAGGAACTTCAAGGCACGCCGCGCCTGCTTTTCATAGAGATCGCGATCGGCAGGGGGCCGGCCATCTTTGCGCCCAGGTCCCACCAGGTCCCATTTGTTCACAATCACAATCACTGACCTGCCGCTCTCATGCGCGTACCCGCCGATTGTGGCATCAAGGCCGGTCACGCCTTCCACAGCGTCAATTACCAGCAGCGCGACATCAGCGGCTTCAAGGTGCTTGCGCGCCATCACCACAGAAAGCTTTTCCGCCATCAGATGGGTCTTGCCTTTTCGGCGAATTCCAGCAGTGTCAATAAACCTGTAGGTATGGCCATCTTTTTCAATCAGCTCATCAATCGCGTCCCGCGTGGTGCCTGCAACAGGTGAGACAATAGCGCGTGAACTGCCGGTGAGTATGTTGAGCAACGTGGATTTACCCACGTTGGGATGGCCTATGATAGCCACCTTTGTTTCTTTTTTCTCCTCTTCGGAAGCCTCGCGCTCGGAATCTTCCCCTGTGGCTTCCTCCTCGACATTTCCTGTCGTCACATTCTTTGCGCTACGGCGATCATGTTCCGGTTCATCAGGCGCCATCACGACCGGCACAACTTCCATAATTGCGTCCATCAATTCCATGGTGCCCAGGCCATGTTCCGCGGCAACGGGAAAAACTTCTCGGATACCCAGGGTCCTGAAGTTCTGCGCTGCGGCTTCCTGCTTGGCCGAGTCGACTTTGTTTACTGCCAGAAAAAGCGGTTTACCCAGGCGCTGCAGCAGTCGAGCCAACTCCATATCCGATGACGCCAGCTCCGTGCGTGCGTCCACTACCATTACAACCGCATTGGATTCTTCCAGCGCTACCTTGGCCTGCCGAAATATTTCCGCGGGGATCAAAGCTTTGTCGTCCGGAACAATCCCGCCAGTGTCTACCACGCGCAGCAGGCGGCCGTCCCAGTTGACCTCACTATAGAGCCGATCACGCGTAATGCCCGGCTCATCGCCCACAATGGCGCGCCGTGATCCCGTCACACGGTTAAAAAGCGTGGATTTGCCCACATTAGGCCGTCCGACAATGGCCACCAGGGGTGGTTTCAATTTACTTTTAGTTTCTGCCAATGCTGCTCCACGTCTAAATCAAATTTTGCGGCTGCCGGAGCGGCAATTGCTAACCGATAATTGCCGTTCCCAGCTATTATAAAAACACGCTCGCCATGGCCTCTCCCTACCAGCCCGAAACCGAAGTCCCTTTGCGACGGTTACCCACCTTGCATGAGTTCTTTTCCCCAGGAGGAATGCTCAGCAAAGCGCACCCGAACTACGAATTCCGTCGCGGCCAATTGCAGATGGCGGAGGCGGTGGAAAAAGCCCTCAGCGAGAAGCGGCACCTGATCGTGGAAGCTGGAACGGGCACGGGCAAGACTCTGGCGTATCTGCTGCCGGTGATCCGCAGCGGCAAACGCGTGATTATCTCCACCGGCACCAAGAACCTGCAGGAACAGCTCTTCTTCAAGGATATCCCATTCCTGGAGCGACATCTGGGTAAACTGCGCGTTTGCTACATG
>DASXJO010000212.1:0-4818 GCA_036497385.1 Candidatus Angelobacter sp.
ATTAGGTGACACTGAAAAGATCGACCATCGTCCTGAATTCAGCTGGAAGCTAATAGCTCACGGCTAGCAGCATTCAATAAAAAACCCCTCCCGCAGGAGGGGCGCTCATGAGAGTTGCTTATTTCGATTTCGGCTGGTCCAGCACGATTCCACCGCTGGTTTTCTTTGAGGCTTCTTCCGCTTTCTTCTTGCGCGCTGCCATGGCTTTGTCGCTCCACTCGTTGGCTGTCTTCACATACTCGGCCCGGGTTTCCGCATTGTCGCAGGTCATGTCATTGGCTTTGCGGCGGTAGAGCAGATTCATGTAGGCCATTGCGTCATCATAGTCCTGGCGCTTGTCAATGGCGGTCTGGAGCATTTTCATACCTTCATCCACGACCTCTCCATCTTTGCTTTTCAATTGATCGCAGATCTTTTGGCTGCCTTTGCCTTTCAGTTCGTCTTCTACCTTCAAGCCTTCTTTACTTTTTACGTCTGCCGCGTCCTTATAGGCCTGGGACCAGTCAATTACGCCCACAGAGTAATAAGTTTCCGGATCGTTGGGATCCGCCTCAATGGCCTTTTTGTAATATTCCCTAGCGTCATCAAACTTCTTCTGCTGCATGTAAAGGAAGGCGATGCCCTTGAGGCTGGTGACGTTCTTGGGGTCGCTAGCCAGCACCTGCTTGTACTGATCGATGGCGAGCTGCGCATTGCGCAGGTTTTCCGGCGTTTCTACGCCCGGGACGTATTGCTGCGCATAAGCAGTGGCCAGATACATTTTGGCGACCTTGAGGTCGCTATCGAGGCTGACGGCATTCTGGAAATGCCCAATGGCTTCCTCGTAATTGGCGCCGCGAAACGATTGAACGCCTTTGTTGAGCTGATCGCGAGCCTTTAGTTTGTTGCAACCCGCCGTGCTCAGCAGCGCGGCTGCGACGGCTAATACCGTCACGAGTCGTGCGGTCTTATTCATCTTTGCTGCTCCCTTATCGGAGTGGAGAAAATTTTTGGCCCTGAGGTGGGTAAAACTCATGGGGATGAGCGGCTTTCCGATCATCCCCATTCTGAGGAGTTAAACCGTATTACTGTCCCGCTTCAATCTTTGCCGTGATGAGACCGATTCTGTCGATGACGTTCGTGCCCCGGGCCGTATCGATCACCTGGGCCACATTCTGAAATTCAACGTCAGGATCGCCCTTTACGAACATTACCCGTTCCGCGCGAGTCTTGAAGATGTCAGTGAGGCGCTGCTGCAGGTTTTCCTGCGACACGTCTTCCTGGTTGATCTTCAACTTTACTTTTCCGTTATCCAGCAGCACCTGCACCACCACGGTACGGTCCGTCTGGGTTTCCGGCTGATGCGGCGGCGGCGGTTGCGGTACCAGCGCCTCAAGCCCTTTCGGCGTGAGCGGCGTGATGACCATGAAAATAATCAGCAGTACCAGCAAAACGTCGATCAGGGGAGTGACGTTGATATCGGCGGTCTGTCCGCCTCCTCCGCCAGTTGTCATTGCCATAGAATTAATCCTCTTCTGTCTGGTTCCTGTTTCCTACTGCGGTGGCTTGTTGGGATCGCGTCTTTGCTCGGTCAACAATCCAACCTGATCAACGCCGGCAGAGCGGACATCATCAACTACTTCCACCACTCCTTTGTATTTGGCCCGCGCGTCAGCTTTTACAAACACTTGTTTGTTGGTCCGGCTGGAAACGCGGTCCTTTACTTTTTGCGTCAACTCTTCAGGCGTTACCTTCTGCGTATCCAGAAACACCTGACCGTCTCTCATCACAGCGACGATAACAGCATCTTCCTTATCCGCATCCGGCAAAGGCATGGGGTTATTGGCCTTGGCCAAATCTACTGACTGGCCTTTCTGCAGCATAGGCGTGATCACCATGAAGATGATCAACAGCACCAGCATCACGTCCACCATAGGTGTGACGTTGATATTGGAGTTTACTTTTGCGCCTTCATTACGAACGTTGATGGCCATTGCTCAACTCCCGGCTTACCGCCGCACCGTGGTAGCACTGCTCCGCTTCAGGAAGTAATCAACCAGCTCGCTGGATGAGTTGTCCATTTCCACGTCAAACGCTTCCACTTTGCCGGTGAAATAGTTGAACATCATCACGGCCGGGATGGCGACGAACAGTCCCAGAGCCGTGGTTACCAGCGCTTCAGAAATACCGCCGGCGACCGCGCCCAGGCCTGTGGCCTTTTGCTCAGAGATCTTCTTAAACGCGTTCAGAATTCCGATAACGGTTCCGAACAGCCCGACGAACGGCGCTGTGGACCCGATGGTGGCCAAGCCGCCCAAGCCGCGCTTCAATTCGGCGTGAACAATAGCTTCTGCCCGTTCCAGTGCGCGCTTGCTGGCTTCAATCTGCTCACCGGGGATTTCCGTGGATTCACCATGGGCCTTGAATTCCTGCAGGCCAGCGGTCACCACTTTGGCCAGATGGCTCTTCTTGTTGCGTTCCGCCACGCGGATGGCTTCGTCCAGTTTGCCTTCACGCAGGGCACCGGCAACCACCGGAGCGAACTGGCGAGATTGTTTGCGGGCGGCGCTGAATGCGATCCAGCGGTCAATCATGACGCCGATGGACCACGCCGACATAATAAAGAGAACGACTACGACGACCTGGGCGACCCAGCTCATCTGTTTCCACAAGTGGATGGGATCCCATCCGATAGTGCCGGCGTCATCGCCTGCTGCCTGCTGGAGCAGCCAGAAGGCCACCATATGCGCTTTGGCGATCGTAAGAGTTGCAATGTTTGCGACAAGCATGGGTTAAGTTTTCCTCCTCAGAACTTTTAAATCAAATGTTTTTGCCGAGAGTGTTACCCCCTAGCCGGGGCGGGATAGAACGGAAACCAGCGCGCGATTACAAAGTCGCCATGAAACCTTCTCATTCTCGGGGCCGGGACGGCGGGGCTTCGGGCCGCCGTCATAATTCTTCATTACATGTGGAACTGGACCTTAATCGTTGTTTCCACTTCCACTGGTTCGCCGTTCAAGATGTAAGGTTTGTACTTCCACTGTTTCACGGCATCCATCGCAGCCTGGATGAGAATTGGATGCCCAGAAGTGGCATGAAGGTTTTCGATCACCCCAGTCTTACTTATGGTTGCTTGCAACGTCACGTCACCTTGGATGTGCGCAATCCGGGCCATCTGGGGATACTGGGGCTGTACGTCGTGGATCTTAAGTCCGTCGGCGACGCCCGACGAAACACGCAGCTTCTGCGGCGTAGCCACTTTAGGAGGGGGCGCGGCTGATCCGATAATTCCGCCAATCACTCCTCCAGACGAGCCGCCGGGGACGCCGCCGACCACTCCGCCCATAACGCCGGCGTTCTGTTGCGGGGCCTCTTCATGCTCGATCATCTGGACTTTCTTGGGAATCTTGCTGGGCGTCCGAAGCGCGCCATCCACAATTTCACTGACTTTCTGCACGTGTTGCGGAATTTGCGGAGCGGCCGGGGGGGGCGGCGGCGGCGGCGGGGGCGGAGCGACGAGCCAAGTCGTCAGCTGTCCTTTGGGCAGCGCCTCAGTAAAAATGAGGGGTAGCAGTACTAGAAAACCCACCAATCCAAGCTGCACCAGAACAGAAACCAACCCTGTCCACTTCTGGTTGGTCTTGATTCTGCCTCCGGATTCCATCAGGCTGTCTTCAAACATGCCGATATCTCCAATCCTAGGGGGACTAAGCGATTAATACAATTGGACACCGGGACTGCTAGTTTTGATCCCAAAAACCGGAAAATCTCCCGGCCCTATACTTTTACGCGAACTTTGCCCTTCGCGCCTTGGGTTGGAAGGGGAATTGCTCCTCTTCCTGAGCTCTTTGAACGCCATTCCGTATAAGCCACGAGCATGGGAGCTGCTACGGCAATCGACGAATATGTACCTATTATGATGCCGACTACCAGGGCAAAGGAAAACCCGTGAAGTACCTCTCCACCAAAAAGATACAACGAGAGCACCGTCAGGAATGTAAGTCCTGAAGTCAGGATCGTCCGGCTCAGCGTCTGGTTGATGCTCTTATTGACGATCTCCGCCAGGCTCTCCCGCCGCATGAGCTTTACGTTCTCTCGAATGCGATCAAACACTACGATGGTATCGTTCATGGAATAACCAACCAGTGTTAGAATCGCGGCGATAACAGTAAGGGTTATCTCCTGATTCGTCAAGGAGAAAGCTCCTACGGTGATTAAGGTATCGTGAAAAACCGCCACCACCGCCGCCACGCCGTAAATCATCTCAAAGCGGAACCATAGATACACCAGCATGGCTACCAGCGAAAATAAAACCGCCAGCGTAGCCTGTTTCTTTAGCTGCCCGCCCACTTGGGGGCCCACAATATCAGCGCTGCGGACACCAAAATCGCTGGTGTAAAAGGCCTGCTTCAGCGCGTTCAGAACCGGATCGGGAACCACGCCCTTCAAGTCGTCCATTGACTTGATTACGCCGCCATGCTCCTTATCGCGGAAATCCAACACGCGACGCGCCTGCCGCTCGTATTCCGCAGGCTCGGCATGCAAAGGATCGGCGGCCACCAGGGCGTCCCGGACCGCGGTAAAGCCAATCCTGTCACTGTTATTGATGTTTTCCTTTCCCGGGACGGGATTCGTTTCCAGCGCATTGATAATCTGGTTCTTGCCCTTGGAAAGATCGGCCTCGCTGGTTTCCTTCAAATCCAGCTTGATCACCACTTCGTTATCCGCAGGATTGCCATAGCGCTGGATCGTCGCGTTATGTAGTCCGGCCTTGTCCAGGGCGGCACGGGTGGTCTGCACATTTGGCGTGTTCACAAACTTCACGTACACCAGCGTGCC
>DASXJO010000213.1:0-5531 GCA_036497385.1 Candidatus Angelobacter sp.
CCAAAAACAGACGGATCTTAGCAGGCTGGCGGAGCATGTGCTTGCTGAGTTCGCAAGCGAAACTGCAGATACGATTGTTGCTTATCGTCACGGACACCGCTGGCTGCCAATTGTCGAGCAGACGCCATCAGTTTCTGTCCGGCAGCATCAGTTCCAACGCGGCGGAGTATATGTAATAACCCATGCATTGCAGGAGATCGGCTTCACGCTTGCGGAACACTTGGTGCGCGAATTCGAATGCAAGGTGGTGCTGCTTGCCCGCTCGTTCTTCCCACGTGCTCAGGAGTGGGACCAGTGGGTCCGCGAGCAAGGCGATGACGATCCAACATCGCGCAGCATAGCGCGGCTACGAGAGATACGCGAATCGCTATCAATACTAAGTGTTGACGTCTCAGACTCCGAGCGGCTGAAACGCATCAAGGCGCAAATTGAACGCGAAGTCGGCGCTGTGCAGGGCGTGCTTCATCTCGACAAGGCGGCCAAAACGGGGCTTATTCTAGGTAAGCCCACACCGCCTTCGGGCTCGCTGCACAATGACTTTGCCGAATTGGCTGCGCTGGATCAGGCGTTCGGCAATGAGTTGCTGGTAATTTTTTCCAGCAATCTGGCTGAGAGCGGCGGCATTGGGCAAGTGGACCAGGCCGCTCGCAGTGCTGTGATCACGCACTTTGCTGAGCTGCGGGCATCATCCGGCCGGCCCACGGTGGCTCTGGAGTTGGGTCCCAGGGCTTGGACCGAAGCGGCTGATGAAAATCCTGATTCCAGCTCATTCCTCTCACAACAGCTTGAGGAAAAACGCCAGCGTTTCGGCATGACGGCGCAGGAGTGCGTTGCTGCTTTACAGAGCGCGCTTTCACTGTCGCTGCCGGATGTAATTGTTTCCACTCGCGACTTCAATGCTCTGATGGAGCAGCAGCACTTATTCACAACCGATTTCTTCCAGCAACAAATCGGAAACTCGACTCCCAGCAATGGCAACGGCAATGGCGCGTCGCATGACCGCCCAGATGTTTCCACTTCATATACCGCTCCTCGTAACGAAGTGGAAACGCTGCTGGTGGATCTCTGGCAAGGCACTTTCCGCATTCAGGAAATTGGTGTTGCCGATAATTTCTTTGAACTCGGCGGGCACTCGCTTCTTGCCGTCCAACTGCTCAAGAACATGAACCAGACTTTTTCATCCAAAATCACCCTCAAAGACCTGTTTGACGGCCCCACGATTGAGCAGCTCGCCGCAAAAATCTCAGGCACGCCGGCCGATAGCGCCGATGCCGCTGAATTGGAGGCCCTTCTGGCGGAAATCGAAGGAATGTCGGCAGATGACTTGCGGGCAGAGTTAGATGGAAGCAAAGAGGGAATCAACACCGAGTAGCTATGTCGAAATTATCAGAGCGTATCCAGAATCTTACTCCGGAGCAGCAGGAATTGTTGCGCCGGCGTATGCAGCGTGAAGCCGGCCAGCAGTTGCAGGCTGCAATGCCCTCTGCAACCGTCGCGGTTGCGGATGCAGCACCCGCGCCAGTTCGTCCCAATTTGCGGCAGAAGGTGGATTTCAGCATCTTCTTCTTTTCTGCCGATGGCAATGCCGAAGAGAGTCAACGATATCGTTTGCTGCTTGAAAGCGCGCGCTTCGCAGATGCCAACGGGTTCGCTGCCGTATGGACGCCGGAGCGGCACTTCCAGGCCTTTGGCGGACTTTATCCAAATCCCTCTGTGCTGAGTGCCGCATTGGCCATGATCACCGAGCATGTGCAGATTCGCGCTGGCAGCCTCGTGCTCCCACTGCATAGCCCGGTGCGCGTCGCGGAGGATTGGGCGCTGGTGGATAATCTTTCTCACGGACGCGTCGGCATCTCCTTTGCCACAGGATGGCATGAACATGACTACGTGATTGCTCCCGCAAACTTTGAAGACCGCCGCGAACTCATGTTCCAGAACATCTCTTTGGTGCGGCGGTTGTGGGCCGGTGAAGATGTAGAAATCGCCGGTGTCGGGGGGAAGAAAGTTGCCGTCAGGACTCTCCCAAGGCCAGTTCAAAAAGAATTGCCATTCTGGGTCACAGTGGCTTCTACGCGGACATGGCAGCGCGCTGGAGAAGTTGGCGCAAACGTCCTCACTGCATTCTCTACATCGTTGGAAGAGTTGCAGGAGAATATTGCGGGTTATCGCAAAGCCCGCATGGAAAACGGCCACGATCCCCGAACTGGAATTGTTTCTCTGATGTTGCATACCTACGTGGGAACAGACCTGGATCAGGTCCGCGAGATCGTAAAAGAGCCAATGAAAACTTACCTCCAGACTTACATCAACCAGTTCCGGCCAATGGCAGGAGAAAGTGTTGTTGACCCTTCTTCACCGGAAATGCAAAGCCTGATAGATGCGGTCTTTGATCATTATTTCGAACAGAGCTCTCTGTTGGGAACGCCTGCTAAATGTGCTGCTGTCATTGAAAAGGTGGCAGCGGCGGGCGTGAATGATCTTGCCTGCCTGCTGGACTTTGGGCTCGATCATGAGACAACGATGGAAGGGCTAAAACATTTGGCGGAGTTGCGTCGAAGCATGCAGTTGCAGATTGCAGCAACGGGACAGGGAGAGTAGTTCATGAGCGTCAAGGACACGGGTCACATGCAGGCATTGGAAAATACCGGCAAGAAGACGCTGGCAGAAAGGATTGCCGGTCTCTCACCCGAGCAGCGGGCTGTGTATGAACTCAAGCGCCGTGAGCTGCAAAAGAAAGCAGCTAGTCCGCGCATTCCCCGACTGCAAGGGAGCGGACCGTGGCCTGCCTCGACAGACCAAACAGCGCTGTGGTTCATCCAGCAGCTTGAACCCACTACTTCGGCGTACAACATCGGAAATGGTTTTCGCGTAAAAGGAAATCTTGATGTAGCGCTGTTCGAAAGATGCCTGAACGTAGTGGCCCAACGCCACCAGATACTGCGTACGATTTTTAAAACGATTGATGGCAAACCTTTCCAGTTTGTTACTGACATGAAGCTTTCCGCTCCGGTCATCGACGTGCGAACTGCGCCTGATCCTGAAGCCGCCGCGCATGAAGTTGTTACGCGAGTCATAAGGGAACCATTTGACTTGGAGAAGGGGCCGCTCGCCCGTGTTCCGCTGGTGCGCATTGCCGACGACGATTATGTAATGGTCGGAGTACTGCACCACATCGTGACCGACTGGTGGTCTTATTACGTTTTTTATAGCGAATTGCTGGGCCTGTACCACGCTTTTTCGCAGGGATTGCCCAATCCGCTGAGCGATTTGCCGATCCAATATGCGGATTGGGCGGCGTGGCGAGACCAATGGGAACAAACGGAAGATTTCCGCACGAAAGAAAACTATTGGCTTACCCAGATGGATGGGGTGCCGCACGTTTTGGAGATCCCGGCGGACAGGCCTCGTCCTTCAGTGCAGTCTCACGGTGGCGCTCGCTCGCCCTTCGATGTGCCCAATGATATTCTGCGCCGCTTGCGCGCCATGAATCGCAAAGCAGGCACTTCTTCTTTCATGACGCTGCTTGCCGCCTTGAATGTTTTTCTTTGGCGTTATACCGGTCAGGAAGATTTTGTGGTGGGCACGCCGGTCTCTGCCGATCGTGATTCGGAAGAGACGGTAAACCTAATCGGCTACATGCTGAACACGCTGGTGCTGCGGGGAGATCTTTCCGGCAATCCCAGTTTTCTTGACGTGCTGGAGCGTGTCCGCAATACCTGTCTTGGGGCTTTCGCGAACAAAGAGTATCCGTTCCGGCATCTAGTAGACCGGCTAAAGGTGGAGCGCGACATGAGTCGCATGCCGCTCTACCAAGTTGAGTATTTGTACATCAGCACGGAAAGCCCCATGCAACAAAATCCGGGTCTGCCGGAAGGGAACATTGCGCTGCCCGGGTTCGAGTTCTCCGTATTCGGCATTGATCGTAAAACGTCTCCAGTCGATCTGCAGATAACGTTTGGCGAGTCTTCTGACCAGCTCAGCCTCATGTTTGAGTACAACACTGACATTTTTGAGGCAGCCACCATTGGTCGATTGGCGAACCATCTCATCTCTCTGCTGGGCACAGCGCTCAGAGAGCCCGAACGGCCAATCACGACGCTTCCACTCCTCAATGCCGAGGAACGCCGCCATATCATCCAAGATCTCAATCCCGAAGCCAGTCCGAAGGAGAAGAGGGACGTCACGGAATTGTTCGAAGCGCAGGTTGCGCGTACGCCTGGCGCTTTGGCGTTGGCCTTTGCAGAGGAATCACTCACGTTCCACGAACTAAACCAGCAGGCCAACCGACTGGCGCATTATCTGATCACGCACGGAGTAGGGCCGGAAACTCTGGTCGCGATCTGCATGGATCGGAGTGCGGAGATGCTCACCGCGATGTTGGCCATTCTGAAAGCCGGTGGCGCATATCTGCCCCTCGATCCGTCTTTTCCCGCAGACCGGATTGCTTACATGCTGGCCGATGCTGCTCCGCTGGCGGTGATTACTACACAGATGTTAGCGTCGCTTTTGCCGCAGACAGTGAAACAAATTCATCTTGATGCGCCCGAGATTGTCTTTGAGGTGCAACAACAGGCGGAATCGAATATTCGCCATGCTGATCGCAATCAGCCGTTGTCACTCACTCATCCTGCTTATGTTATCTATACCTCGGGTTCAACCGGCAGACCCAAAGGTGTGATGGTCCCGCGCGGTGCCCTCTCTGCTTTCCTTAACAGCGTTAGCGAGCAGATACGTTTCGAGCTTGGTCAGACCCATCTTGCCATCACCACCATCGGCTTTGACATCTCCATCCTTGAATTATTCTTGCCGCTTTGCCGCGGCGCACGGGTGGTACTCGCCTCCCGGGATGAAGCTCGTGAAGCTGCGTGGCTGTGCGCGTTAATTTCTTCGTCCGGCGCGGATTCAATGCAAGCCACGCCCAGCCACTGGGAAATGGTTCTGCGCGAGGATTCAACGTGCTTGCGCGATTTACGCATTTTTTGCGGAGGAGAAGCGCTTCCACGCCAGCTTGCAGACGAGCTTCTGCACGCCACCGACCGCGAGGTCTACAACCTTTATGGACCCACAGAAGCCACCATCTGGTCCAACGTGCACCAGCTTACGCAAGCCGATCTTTCTGACAATGCCTCAGCAGTAGTCACGATTGGTAAACCTCTTTCCGGGTATCGGCTGTACGTGCTGGATCACTGCCTGGAACCGCGTCCGGCAGGAGTGGTGGGGGATCTTTATATCGCAGGCGAGGCGCTTGCGCGCGGTTATCTGAATCATTCCGCGCTTACCGCGGAACGCTTTGTTGCTAGTCCGTTTGCTGATTCGGCTTCTCGCATGTATCGCACCGGCGATCTGGCGCGATGGCGACAGGATGGCACGATTGAATTTCTCGGCCGCGGCGACCAGCAGATCAAGCTCCGCGGATTTCGCATTGAGTTGGGTGAGATCGAGGCAGTGCTAAAGTCCCAGCCGGGAATTGCTCAAGCTGCGGTAATTGTGCGCGAGGATGGAGCCGCCGGGAAAGAACTTGTCGCTTATCT
>DASXJO010000214.1:0-3253 GCA_036497385.1 Candidatus Angelobacter sp.
GGCACTGAGGCAGTGCGCTTGCCATTATCAATGCTGTACACCGCTACTGAATCGGAGCCAAAATTCGCTACATACAGCAGCGCATTGTCCGGAGAAACCAGCCCGCGCGCCGGATGGTCCCCAATCTGGAAAGTATTGTTCACCTCATTTGTTGAGGTCACAATTTCAGAAATCGAGCTGGCGTCATAGTTCGCCACAAAAACTTCGCCGCCATCCGGTTTCACCGCGATTTGCACGGGGGTCTTGCCAACATCCAGCAGCGCCAGCAGCTTGTCCGTCTTTAGGTCCACAGCGGCCACCTGCTGGGATTCACTGCATGCCACAAAAACTTTGCTGGAATCCGGAACAATCGCCAGTTCCACCGGCTTGGCGCACACTGCTACTTTGTCTCGCACTGCCAGCTTTTCCGTGTCCACAATGGCGATGGAATTCTCGTCCCTCAGTGCCACAATGGCCAGCTTACCGTCTGGCGTTAGCCGCGCCAGATTACTCCCATTGCCCGTGGAAATGTATTTGATTACCTTGCGCTGATCCAGGTCGATCACCGACAGGTTGGCCGAGCCGGAATTTGCCACATAAGCTCGCTTGCCGTCCGAAGAAACGTCGACAAAGAACGGCGCTCGATGCACGCCGATGGTCGCGACGACTCTATTCGTTTCGGCGTCAATCACGCTGATGTTGTTGGATTCCGTGTTAGCGACGTAAATCTCGTTCTTCCGTGGATTCACCGCCAGCCCGGTCGGGCTGCGTCCTACTGAAACGGTGGTCAGGATTGAAAGGGCGCGCAGGTCGATTACCGTTACGTTGTTGCTGCCGCCATTGGCAACGTACGCGTATTCGCGATAATTGGGGCTTGGCTCCGGCGTGTCCTTGCAGCCTGCCAGCAGCGCAAGCGCAAGGCAAGCGGCTAACGTAAATGCGCGCAAGTTATCTGCCGGCCTTGGCCACCGCAGGCTGTGTACGCGGCTCTTGAACGTTGCGGTGCAGCACGGCAGCAATCTGCCTTATCTCATGCATCATCTCGTCAAACTGATCGGGGAAAATTGACTGGGCTCCATCAGAAAGCGCATGTTCGGGATCGTGATGCACTTCCACCATGATTCCATCGGCGCCCACCGCTACCGCCGCGCGTGAGAGTGGCAGCACTTTGTTGCGTTTGCCGGTTCCGTGGCTTGGATCAACAATAATCGGCAAGTGGCTCAACCGTTGTACGGCGGGCACAATGCTCAGGTCCAAGGTGTTGCGCGTGTGGTCGGCAAAGGTGCGGACCCCGCGTTCACACAGGATGACCTGATAATTGCCTTCGCTCAAAATATATTCCGCCGCCATCAGGAATTCTTCCAGCGTCGCGGACATGCCTCGCTTCAGCATCACGGCTTTGCGCAGCCGCCCTACTTTCTTTAACAGCGAAAAGTTCTGCATGTTGCGCGCGCCAATCTGGATTACATCGGCGTACTCCGCCACCAGATGCAATGATTCCTCATCCAGTGCTTCAGTAACAATGCGCAGCCCAAAGCGGTCGCGGATTTCCGCCATGATCTTCAGGCCATCTTCACCCATGCCTTGGAATGCATAAGGCGATGTACGTGGCTTGTAAGCTCCGCCGCGGAAGAACCGTGCGCCACCTTTGGCTACGCGCTCAGCGATCGCAAATGCCTGCTCCCGGGATTCGATCGAGCATGGCCCGGCTATCAGTCCAAGATCGCGCCCGCCAAAACTTCCATCGCTGCCGGCAAAGCTGATCACCGTGTCTTCTTCCTTGGTGTCGCGGCTTACCAGCTTATATGGCTTGCTGACCTGGATGACTTCCTGCACGCCGGACATTTCATCCAGCACGCCCTGTTCCATGGCCCCTTTATTACCGGTGATGCCAATGGCTGTACGCTGTGCTCCCGGAATAGGGTGCGCCCGCAAACCGAGTGATTCGATTCGCTCACAAACCGCGCGCACCTGCTCCTCAGAGGCATGCGCCTTCATTACGACTAACATTGTTTTGGCCCTCGCTGTTACCTTCAGTTTACTTTGGTTTCACCATCGGTAGCAATGAAAAGCTGTGGTCTGTCGAAGTCCGGAACCAGTATTTACCATGTTAAAATCAATCATTTAGCACATGCCTTCAGGGGATACAGAGCGTAAGCGTCTTGCCATGTCCAAGCCAAAAGCGCTTGGCAGTCAAGAACGCAAGCGGCTCAGCATGAAGGACGTGCTGCTATGGGCGGAAGGCGAACCGCCCAAACCCGGCCCCAGGCGTATTGGCATACATACCTCCACGTCCGGCGGTGTTGAGATGGCTGCCGAGCGCGCCTACCGGCTGGGAGCCAATACGTTCCAGATCTTTTCTTCCAGTCCACGGCAGTGGCAGCCGTACACGCTGGCGGCAGGGCAGTGTGATGCCATGCGCGGCTTGCGGGAAAAATATGGCATCGGTCCGGTGGCGATCCATAGTAGTTATCTGGTGAACCTGGCCAGCGCCACGCCGGAGTTTCATCGCAAGTCGGTGAAGGCGTTCCGGGGAGAATTGGAGCGAGCACTGGCCTTATGCGCTGAATATCTGGTGCTTCATCCTGGCTCCTTTCGTGGACGCAGCCGCGAAGAAGGCCTGGAGTTAGTCGCACACTCGATTGCCGAAGCCGCCGAAGGGCTGGAACTGGAGAAATCGAACCTTCGCGTCTTGATTGAGAACACGGCTGGTTCGGAATTTTCGTTGGGCGGATCGTTTGATCAGGTGGCGCATCTACTGCACTACCTGCGGCCGGTTTGCCCGGTCGGTGCCTGTATCGATACATGTCATACGCATGTTTCCGGCTATGACATTGTTTCCGAAGCCGGCTGGCATGAAACTGTGCAGAAGCTGGATGACACAATCGGGCTGAAGCACGTGATGGTTTGGCATTGCAATGACGCGAAAGATGCGCGCGGTTCAAAGCGTGACCGCCATGAGCACATCGGGAAGGGAACTATCGGGTTGGAGCCGTTCCGCCGCTTGTTGAACGATCCGCGAACGGAACACGCGGCGTTCATCGCAGAAACGCCGATTGAAGAACCCCGCGACGATTTGCGTAACATAGAGACGTTAAAAAAGCTGGTAAAGATTGAAGCTGTAAGCCAGAAGAAGAACAAGAAGGCCGGATAAATTTAAACGTAGAGACGTAGCACCGCTACGTCTCAAACATAGAGATAAGCTAAAGGCAGAGATGTCCGACACCAAAATCGAAATCACCGCCAACCAACCCGAGCAGCGCGAGCTTCGCTA
>DASXJO010000215.1:0-10717 GCA_036497385.1 Candidatus Angelobacter sp.
AAACGCAGCACACACTTCGTGGTGATCACAGCAGAAGGCCCCCCGCGCGGCAATCCAATACGCTTGCGCCATCCTGCACCATCACCGTTTCCCGGGCTGGTAATGTAACTCACCTTTTCCGGCAGGCGATGTTTGCCGTGCTCCAGTAGCGATACAAACCGTTGCGCCATGGACGCAATATCGCACGCGCCGCCCGATCCTGGCAGCCGCACCATTCCATTCTTTCCCTGTACCTGTGTCGAATTCAGGTTACCGAATTTATCAACTTCAGCGGCGCCCAGAAAACCAAGGTTCACCCGCCCGGATTGCAGCAGGCTCATCACCTCCAGCATGCCCAGGCATTGCGTTGCGCCTTTGATGTTCGGTGGATCGGCCATGGTATAGATCAGTTCCGGTGACGGCGTCGAGCGGATCACGCCATTCTCAAACAAACCAACGGCATTCGGCGCGTGCGTCTTCTTGGCGACAATAAAAGCAATCAGCGGCAGCCGCATGCCGACAAAGACGACCTCGCCGTCTTTGATCTCTCGCGCCGCCGCCACGACCATGAGTTCGTTGAGTGTATATTGCATTTGTTTTTCTGAAATCCCGAATCCCGCGTAGCGGGTGAGGGAGCCCTACTCCCTTAAATGCTGCTTTAGGTAATCATAGCAACAGAATTTTATATTGCAGGTTCGCTCACTTGACGTTCAGCGATCACCCAAAAAATAAGAGATCCCGATGTTCATTCAAGATCATAGGGATCCCTCGCTATGCTCGGGATGTGGGATTACTGCACCGCGTTCAGCGCGCTCTTCCTCACTTCGCCGATGGTGAGCAGCGGGTCTTTCGCTCCCGTTTTGGGTGCGATCCATTTCTTTTCTGACCCGATAATGTCCATCAGCAGCTTTTTGTCTGCTGCCGTGGGCAGCCAGCTGTCCAGTTGCTGCTTGTATTCTTTTTCGTCCATCGGCTCGCCCGTCTTAGGATGGAACATCTGCCCCTTCCAGCGGCCAATCATGCGGTTGAACTGTATGTTGGGACAATACAGTTCGGTGCTGCCGGGACGCTGGCCCGCGCTGATGCGCTTTACCAGTCCCACGCACTCGTCGCGATAAAGGTGGCGGTTGTAGTCATTCAAATTATCGAGATCAGGCGCCGTTTCATTTTTCAATTCGTCGTAACGGCCCTTCAATCCCCACGTATAGGCCCAGTGCGCAGAAGACGAGTGATCCGTCCCGAACAGGTCATAAGCGCTGGAAATCCACTTGTTGAGATACTTTTGCATCAACCAGCCGGGAACCACGCCGGCCTCTGCGATGCGAGCCAGCCCGGTATTGCCCGTACCCATGTGAAAGGCTTCTTCACGCAGCATATAACTCATCGAACGGCCCAAGGGTGCGAAGGCGGAGTACTTCAGCATCTGCAGCTGGAATTTTCCGTCGCGGTCCACAAAATCAGTGAAAGCAAAAAAATCCAGCCAGTTATCGCACTCTTCGTTAAACGATCCCAGCAGGCGCTTGTTCTCGTACGCTTTGCGCTCCAGCATCTTCTGCGCTTCCACTTTGCCTGTGGTGCCAAAGTGATCGATCAGCAGCGCGCACATTTGCCAGCCGTGGCGCATCTCTTCAATCATTACCCGAGTGAGCGACGAGCGGTCATAGTCGCTGGGCGCAGTCTCAAATAGCCAGCGCTGCTGCTCCACGCTGGCAAACTCCGTGTCGCCCTGGTAAACAATCAGGTTCATCAGCGCGTCGCGCATATTCTGCGTGGGAATCTGGCGAACGTTCTCCCACTTGTTGCGGCCTTTGTAATAACCAAAAGTAATTTCGTCCGTCTCAATCGCGCCATACAATGTATCGAATTTAAAATTGCGAATGTCGTCATGGTTGACGCCGATTTCCTCGCGCCACTCCTTGAATAGCCCTTCCCAATCACTGAACGACCCAATCTTCATTATTTTTCCCGGCATAATTTACCCCTATAAATCTCTTTGCAACTGTGTGCGCTTGCTCTAGCGATATCCCATCTCTGGATCAAGACTCATCTTGCTCTTCACAAACATTCCGCTTCCGCGGGCGATCTCCACTTGCTGATCGTTGTATAAAACTGACTCCGCCAGAAACGACGATCCGCCACCGCTTACCACTTTTCCCACTGAGCGGGCCACGCCCGCCGAAACCGGCGCCAGCATATACAAATTGAAGTTGCTGGTGAGAACAAACCGGTCTTCCACCAGCGAGTTCACCGCAAAAAACGCAGCGTCATCCAGGCTCTTGAAATAAACTGCGCCGTGGGCCGCCCCAGCGCCATGAAAGAACCGCTTGTCGATCTCGACCGTGATTTCGGCTGTCCCCCGCGCAATCTTGATCGTAGGCTTGAAGAACTCATTGATGGGTGCGGCCAGATACATGCGTTCCAGCCTGCGATAATGTTCCTCTCCGGTCATCGATACTGCGGATTGGGCGGTCATGATCTAATCATGTGAATACTTTAATGGTTACAAAATCATTCGCCGTAGAGACGCAGCAGTGCTGCGTCTCTATTCCATCATTACAGATTCATCCAAACTGATTTCAACTCCGTGTAATGTTCAATCGCGTGCATGCCCAGTTCACGGCCAAAGCCTGACTGCTTGTACCCGCCAAAGGGCATCGCCGCATCCATTACACCGTAGGTGTTGATCCACACTGTTCCAGCCTTTAACCGGCGCGAGAGCTGGTGCGCTTTCTTGATGTCATTCGTCCAGACCGCCGCTGCCAGGCCATAAACGTTCTTGTTCGCCAGTTCAGCCACCTGCTCAATGTCATCGAACGTGAGCGTGGCTAGTACTGGGCCAAAGATTTCTTCCTGTGCGATCTGCATGTCATTGTTCACGCCACCAAAAATCGTTGGCTCAATGAAGTAGCCGTGATCGCCGTTGACCTGCGCACGCTTGCCGCCGGCCAGCAGCTTTGCGCCTTCGTTCTTGCCGGTCTCGATGTATCCAAGCACCGTCTGCATCTGCTTTTCGCTGACGATGGCGCCCAACCGCGTCTTGGGATCCAACGGATCGCCCAGCCTGATCTTTTTTGAAGACTCCACCAGCTTGGTCACGAACTCGTCTTCAGCCTTCTTCTCGATAAACAAGCGCGACCCGGCACAGCATACTTCGCCTTTGCCGTAGAAGATGCCGTTCAATGCGCCTTTCACAGCGGAATCCATCTGCGAATCCGCAAATACGATGTTGGGCGACTTGCCGCCCAGTTCCAGCGTCACGCGCTTGAGCGTGTCCGCTGAGCTGCGCATAATTTCTTTGCCCACGGAGGTCGAGCCGGTAAACGCAATCTTGTCCACACCCGGATGCTTCACCAGCGCCGCGCCCGTCTCCGGTCCGCCGGTAATTATGTTGAGCACGCCAGCCGGCAATCCAGCCTCAAGCGCTAGCTCGCCGAAACGCAAAGCAGTGAGCGGCGTCTGCTCCGCAGGTTTCAAGATGACGCAGTTGCCGCAGGCCAATGCAGGCCCCAGCTTCCAACTGGCTAGCAGCAGCGGGAAATTCCACGCAACAATCGCACCCACCACGCCCACTGGATCGCGCAGCGTGTAAGTGAAAGCATTGGTGAACGTGTTTACGGTCTCGCCGTGGATCTTGGTTGCCCATCCCGCGTAATAACGGAAAACGTCAGCCACCATCGGCATGTCCACATAGCGCGATTCAAAGATCGGCTTACCATTGTTCAGCGTTTCCAGTTCAGCCAGCTCTTCAATGTTCTTCTCGATAAGGTCAGCAATCCGCCACAGCACCTTGCCGCGCTCGCTGGCGGACATCTTGCGCCACGGGCTGTTCACGTCATCGAATGCTTTGCGCGCCGCCGCGACTGCCTGGTCAACGCCGTTTGCGCCGCCTTCAGCTACCTGCGTGAGCACCTCTCCCGTTGCGGGGTTGAAGGTGTCAAATGATTTTCCAGAACCGTCCGACCACTTGCCGTCTATAAGCAGTTTGCCCGGAGAAACTTTTGCTTTTGTTGCTGCGATCATAATCCAGCCTCTAGCTGCTAGCTACTGGCCGCTAGCTTTTTCTGAAATCCCGAGCTATAGCGAGGGATCCCTATGGTCTTTTGAATCTCGATTGCTACACCTTGTGAAAGCGTAGGGCTCCCTCGCTTCGCTCGGGATGTTAAAAACTACTTCGCCTTGAAAGTCGCCGGCCGTTTCTCCACGTACGCAGCCAAACCTTCCTTGGCATCATCACTAGCAAAGAGGCGTTGTTGCAGTTCGCGCTCAATGGCCAGAGCTGATTCCATGGGAACTTCCCATCCGCTCTGCACACTCCGCTTGATGTTGCCCACGGCCTTCGCTGCCTTGTTCGGTGGCGTGAACTGCCGCGCATACTCCATTACGTTTTCCATGAAGTTGTCGCGCTCGTAAATATCATTGACGATGCCCATCTCCTTCGCTTCTTCAAAGGTGAAGGTGTTGCCGGTTACCATCAATTCAATGGCTTTGCTCTTGCCCACAATGCGGCTCAGGCGCTGCGTGCCGCCGGTTCCGGGCAGGACGCCAAGATTAATTTCCGGCAAGCCGACCTTGCCCGCGTCCCTCCGCGCGATGCGGATATCGGCTGCCATGGCGATTTCCAGTCCACCGCCCACGCAGTGGCCGTTGATCGCGGCGATCACCAGCTTGGGCGTGTGCTCCAGGCGCAGCAGCATTTCATTGGCATGCAGGCAGAAATAATATTTAAAGGTGGGATCGACGCTGGAAAGCATTTTGATATTGGCGCCGGCGGAAAAGAATTTGTCGCCTGCTCCGGTCAGCAGCAGCACGTAAACATTGTTGTCCATGCGCGCTTTCAGGATGGCCTCATCCAGCTGCCGGTTCATTTCATAGGTATAGGTATTTGCCGGCGGATCGCAAAGCTCGATCACCGCTATGCCGTCTTCAACGCGATAGTTCACCAGGGTCTTGGTTTCCGTTGCTGTGGTTGTCGCCATGTTCAGAAGCTCCTTATAAATTTCAGATCTTGGTTTCTTCAGGACGCCGTCAGGCGTTCGTCTTTGCGATTTTGCGTTTGGTTTTGCCGGGATTGAGCACGCCGCGCAAAAACAGGTTGCTCATTTCCTCGGCCATGGCTCCGGCGTCCAGATCCACGCGCGGGTTATGCCAGGTGTAAATCCAGTTGATCATGCCAAAGAGTCCCAGCACGGCCAGCCGTCCGGAAAATTGTAGTCCCTTTTCACGCCGGAGATCCTCCAGCAGATCCAGGCAAATTTTGTAGTACTCGCGCTTGATGGCCCTGATCTCAGCGCCGCGGCCATTCTTAAGCGTTTCATCTTCGTGCGTCAGGACTTTCATGGCTTCTTTGTTCGCCAAAAAGTATTCCAGGTGGTTCTCAATAAAGATGCGGACACGCTCTTCCGCGTCCTTAGATTCCTTCAGCCGTTCCTGCAGTCGCTCGATAATCGTGCGGAACGTATGCTTTTGGATCAGGTAAAGCAGGTCTTCCTTGGACTCAAAATAATGGTACAGACCGGCCAGCGACATACCGGCCGCGCGGGAAAGATCGCGCATGGAAGCGCCTTCATAACCTTTTTCACAGAAGATATGGGCCGCATGGTGCAGCAGCTTGGACAGCCTGCGGTCAAAGCGGGAATCCGCTGCATCTTCGTTGGTTGTGAGCGCAGTTCGCCCTTTGCGACCATCAAAGGCCGGGCCAGACAAACGGGTTTCCACATTTTGCAGCGCCATAGTGAACGGTAATACTTACCGAACGTTCGTTCGAATCTATATTATTACCGATGGTTGTCCACGCGTCAAATCTCGTGCCAGAGAAGTAATAAGCTAGGCGCGAGCCCTCAAATAAATCTTTCTAATCCTTCAGGGATTTCGGTGGATTGGGCGTTTTTAGAAGATGGGGAGAGATGTACCGGGTTCCATTACCTCTGTTCCTGGTCTGGTTTATTCAGTCCGCGCAGGGACACGCAATCAACCGGTCTCAATTCACCATTTCTTTTTAGGAGGAACACTCTGCATGCCAGGTCATCGATTCGGAAAACACCCGCCAAAGCGGGATTACCGCACGTTACGCTTCAAAAATTACGTTAAGGCAGGGCTGGCGGCGCCACCCTCGTCCTTCAATGTGCTTACCGACGTTTACGGGAAATTGAAGACCAATGACCCGACCAAGCTGTTTCCGATGGACGGGAATGACCAGTACGGCGACTGCACGATTGCGGCGCTCGGCCACGCCATCACAATTTATGAAGGCAAGGTTGGCAAAAAGCACATCATGAGCACCAAGGAAGCGTTCAAGGTCTATTTTCACCTCAGCGGTGGAGTGGATTCCGGGCTCAATGAGCTGGATGTGCTGAACTATTGGCGCCAAACCAAGGTTTCCACGGAAAAGATCCTGGCCTTTGCCAGCATCGACCCGAAGAACCGTACTCATATCCAGCAAGCGATCCAGTTGCTGGGCGGAGTTTACCTGGGTTTTCAGGTGCAGGAGAACTGCGAACAGGAATTCAATGCCCATCAGCCCTGGATACCTGGCCGACTCACTCGCGACGGCCATGCGGTATTCGCTGTAGCGTACGACCAGAAAGAACTCACTGTGCTGACCTGGGGGAACACACAACAGGCGACCTGGGACTGGTGGGACGAATGTGTCGACGAAGCCTACGCCATTCTTCCCCAGGAAGCAACGAACCCCGCCTACGCAGGAATCGATCTGGGGCAATTGCAGCAAGACCTAAATGAGGTCGCCAACGCCTGAGCTGGCACAGCACATTCAGATTTCCATTACCGGCGCAGTCGAGAATCATCTGATTGCGCCTTCTTTTTCCATCGTCCAGCATTGAGCTGTTTTTCCCATCACCCGCTCCACATATGAATATGTTTTGTCGGATAGCTCACACCGTATCCAGGCAATCAGAGTCATCTCCGAATCTTGAAACGGCTAACCGAAAATCTGTTTCCCGCTGTTCTGTACTGGTATGTGCTTGAATGACCGAATCAGCCTTTGCCGTCAAAGAAAGTTGTTCCAGCCAGGGTGTGACCGCTGTCATATCACCAGAGCCAAAAAAGCTTATATACATCGACGGTGGACTGAGAAACCTCGACCTAGCAGCTTGGTCCCCTCCAGGAGAGATACAAATGAAAACGCAGAACCACAAGAACTCACTCAATCCGGTGGCCAAGTTCGCATCTATTTTTGCACTGGCAGCACTCATAGCATTGGCATCCGGTTGCGGCGGTGGCGGATCATCGCTCACCTCTAATCCAACACCAACACCCGTGGGGGCCAACTCCGCCCAAGTCCGCTTTGGCGACGCACCAGCGGATAGCGTGATTTCTTTTGAAGTGTCCGTCTCATCGTTATCGCTCACACCCGCAGCCGGTGGAACGCCGGTTACTGTTGCAGTCCCGGCCAACAACCGCATTGAATTGACGCACGCTTCAGGAAAATTTGAACCGTTCATCGCCGGCAGCCTGCCCCAGGGCACGTTCTCTGCCGCGAACCTCACGTTGGCGAATTCTGAACTCACCTTCCTCACCGCCGCCGGCACCGCAGTACACATCAATGGCCCGGCCAGCGCGTCCATTACAGTTCCACTCAGCCCGAACCTCGTGATCGGCAGCAGTCCCTTGGTCCTGAATATTGACGTGAATGTGGGCGCCTCAATCACCACGGCAGCCGGAGTAGTAAACGGAATTGCTTTCACCTCGACATCCTTCAACATCACTGCCAAAGCTCCCGGTGTGGCCGGCAACCAGCAGGATGATGACGGAGAAATTGAAGACGTACAGGGAACAGTGACCGCCGTGAACGGGTCCAGCTTCACCTTCAAGGTCGGCCAGACTGGCTCGTCAATGACCTTCAACACTGACGGCACCACGCAGTTCAAAGATGGCGTTACCAGCGTTGCCGGCCTGCTGAACCAGGTTGTGACCGTGGAAGGCTTCACGCGTGCGGATGGCACCTTATTCGCCAAGGAAATCGAAGGTCTGGAAAGCACTAGCGGAGCGGAAGTTGAAGGCCTGATCACCGCCATCAGCGGCACCACGCTTACGGTGAATGCTCAAGATGGCATTGGCAGCGGCATGGACGACACCAAGATTGGCGCCAGCTTCAGCGTGAATATCGCCGGCTTAAACGCCAGCAAGTTCCGCGTGAAAGCGGGCAACGGATTCGGCGGCGGCCTGCCCAGCGCAACCTTCCCCTTCGATGCAACGACCATTCATCAGGGTCAGCGCATTGAAGTTGACACCAACGCGACTGTGCCAGCGGGCAACGGCGCAATCACTCCGGACAAGATCAACCTGCAACAGCAAGGCGTCTCCGGTGTGGTGGCAAATGCGGCAGCCAGCACCTTCGACATCAACCTGGCCGCCGATTCGGCCTTGAGAACCATCTCCGGACAGACTGTGGTCCACGTAACCAAAACCGCCTCAACCGATAGCCGCGTGAACGTGGCCAACGGCGGCAGCGTTCAGGTTCGCGGTCTGCTCTTCTGGAACGGAACGTCGTGGCAGATGATCGCCCGCCGCATCCGCTAACCAAATCGCAGCTCAGTACGCTCCTCAACTGGCCGCATCCGCAAAGGGTGCGGCCGTTTTTATTTGTGATGCGATTTCTTGATTGCTGGCGGTGGATCGGAAGCATGAAGCGTGGAGTTGGCAACTATGCAGAGAACGTAGCAACGCTTTGATCGCGGGCGAGTGTCACCCCTGATCATGCGTGAAGCAATCATTTTGAGAGTGAAATTGAAACAGCGCAGCAGCTTTTCGATTCAAAGCGTGCTGCGCCGCAGGTTTTTACCAGCGAGGTTCGCGAGGCTGGCGCGCGTGGCCGGAATAGTCGTCCCTGCCTCCGCCGCCGCCGCGGCCACCGCGATCAACTTTGGGACGCGCTTCATTCACGGTCAGCGCTCGTCCCCCGGAATCTTTGCCGTTCAAAGCGGTGATGGCCTTTTCCGCTTCATCGTTGTTCGGCATTTCCACAAAACCAAAGCCCCGTGATCGTCCTGTGGCACGGTCAGTTACTACCGTCGCACTGTCAACAGCTCCGAACGGCGCAAACATAGACCGCAGCTCGCCTTCGGAAAGGCTGAAGGAAAAGTTACCTACAAAAATCTTCTTCATGGAAGTCCTTTTTTACTAACATACGAAATGGTTCTCAGCAGAAATAGGCAGGCACTAACAGGCGACGTGTCTATCAGAGTCGAGGACGAAAGAATAATAGCAGGTAAATTGGCCACGCTCCACAAGTTCAATTCTACTGTTCGATACCGAACATTAAGAGTTTGCAAATATTTGCGGGTAAAAACTAATCCAATTGTTCAGCATTTCCCATCCACAACCACTTTTGCTCAGCAACACGTGAGACATCCTGAATTGCCTGGCGGCAATCTTATCTCTGTTACTCCCAACTTATTCCCGCCCGACGAGGAACCCTATGCCGCATTTTGTTAGAGATATACAGGAGATACGCCAGCGCGCCGTTCGCAAGATGGAAGATGGCGCCGTAACGGAAAGTTATAAGGGCGACGTAAACAAAACGATTGAGATTCTGAATGAAGCTTTGGCCACTGAGATTGTCTGCGTGCTGCGCTATATGCACCATTACTTCATGGCGACCGGCGTTCACGCCAAGAGCGTGGCGGGTGAATTCAAGGAGCATGCCGATGACGAACGCGAGCACGCCGACTCGCTGGCGGAACGCATTCAGCAACTGGGCGGCAAGCCCAATTTCGATCCCAAAGGGCTGCTCGAGCGTTCCATTTCACAGTATGTTGAAGGTGAGACGTTGGCGGAGATGATCCGCGAAGACCTGATCGCCGAGCGAATGGTGATTGAGGTTTACCAGGATATGGTCCGTTATTTCGGCACTAATGATCCCACCACCCGGATCCTGGTGGAAGAGCTTCTGCGCAAAGAAGAAGAGCACGCCAGCGATCTTTCCGATCTGCTGTACATTGCCAACCCTGAAACCGGCCAGTCTGAAGGCCAGGACCCCGGCACCGATCCTTTACAGCTACAGCGCGAAGCAAACGATAAAACGCGCGAACGGACCGAGGAAGAATTGAAGAAGGGCCGTAAACCGGCAGCATGAGAAAAGCAGCTAGCACTCAGCAATTAGCATTCAGCCAAGCAAGTTCACCGCAAAGGACGCGAAGGACGCAAAGCCGGGAGAAATTCATAAATCCCCTTTGCGACCGCTGCGATCTTTGCGGTGAGTTGTTTTGAGCTAGTTGCCAGATTTTAACTACTGAGTGCTCATTCCCAACTGCGTGAGCATAAACGCATAGTCAAATGCAATTTCTTTTAGATGGTCGTACCTTCCAGACGAGCCGCCATGCCCCGCGGCCATATTGGTTTTTAGCAGCAGGACATTCTTGTCTGTCTTGAGCGTACGCAGCTTGGCCACGTATTTTGCCGGTTCCCAGTACATCACCTGGCTGTCATTGAAAGAGGTCTTCACCAGCAGCGCGGGATACGGGCCCTTCTTCAAGTTGTCATACGGCGAATATTTCACCATGTAATCGTAGGCCGCTTTCTCATTAGGATTGCCCCATTCCTCATACTCGCCCACGGTAAGCGGCAACGATGCATCGAGCATTGTATTCATCACATCGACGAACGGCACGTGCGACACCACAACCTTGAACAGATCAGGACGCAAGTTTGTCACCGCGCCCATGAGCAGTCCGCCTGCCGATCCGCCCTCAATGGCAATCTTGTCTCGCGAGCCATATTT
>DASXJO010000216.1:0-2960 GCA_036497385.1 Candidatus Angelobacter sp.
CGGTGATCTTCGGCGTGATAACTTTGGCGGTTTCCGCCGGCGTCTGCGCTACCACCCGTTCCTTGTCTTTGTCCTTATCTTTGCCGTGGCCTCTGATGGGAATGGATTTCCCTGCATCCGCGCTTTGCACGTCCATCGGGGCGTTAGTTGCTGGCTTCGATGACGACGCGTTATTGTCCGAGGGCTTCACGCTGGTTACGGTAACGTCTTGTCCCAAGCCATCGTCAGCCGTTGTCGGCTTCGTCTCGGGCGCACTCGGTTTGGTTTCCTGCGTCGCGTTCTTCGGTTCTTTGTTCTTCGCCAGCTTGTTCGGCGGCAGCTTGCCGTGGATATCAATAATCAGCCGGTAAGGATTAGGCAGCAGGAACGCGGAATATTCAGCCACGTCGTCCACGTCAAGCACCACGCGCGCCAAGCCCTGCTTATATTGCGCCACGCGGATCTTATGCAGGAACCCGGCGTCCACTTCAAAGCTCTTGCCCACCAGTTCCGGTGCGAGCTTGGTGCCGTAAAGATCAAAGAAGATCCTGTCGGGATGCGGCACGCGTCCGGACTGGTACTTTACTTCCTGCTCCAAATCAATAGCGATGCGCGTGTAATCTCCGGTGGACCAATGGCGTATGCCCGTGAGCCGAGGAAGCCGATGAGGCTGCGAATCGTTGGTTACAGCAGCGGCGTCCTGCTGTTGCGGCTGCGCGGGAGCATCCGGCGCGTCATCGGGAACCGGAGGTTTCGGAGCGTCTTCAGCTGTCCGCAAACTCTTTTGCCGTCCTGGGCGTTGCCGGGGCGCTTTGGCCTGGAAAGGGCTTTTGGCGGCGGAAGGGTTGTCGATTTCGGCAATGGCTTTGCGTGCTTCCTGCGCGCGGGAATTGCCGGGATAATGCTTTACAAAATCCTCAAACGTGGCCTTGGCTTGTTTCGCGTCATCCAGGTCATCGCGATAAATTTCGCCAATTGTGAATAGCGCTTCTGCGCGAAACTTGCTGCCGGGATATTCGCGACGCAGAAAGACCAGCTGGCCAATGGCATCTTTAAAGCTTTTAGGATCGTTCAGCAGCCGGCCCTGGTCTTCCAGCAACTCCGCCACAGCTTGCACAGCGACATCGGCTTTGGCCAGACTGGGCGCGGTGTAATAGACCTTGCGGTAAGCGTCCATTACTTTCTGGAAATCTTTGCGGGTGCGTTGTGCTTCCGGCTTGCTTTCCAGGGAATCGCGCAGGCGTTCAGCGGTTTCCAACTGGGCACGCGCAGCCTGTTTTTTCTGCGCTACAGTGCGCGCAAACGTGCTTACTGGCGCCAGCAAAAGACAGGCCAGTGCGCAAGCGAACGTTTTACGCGAGAGAGTTCTGGGTCCGATGTTCATTACCGCTATTTCAAAGCACCTACAGAATAAACCCGAAGCCGCTTTATTCGTTGTTGGAAAATACGCGGTGACCATCCGCGTCACGGGTCTCTACCAGGCGGGGGCGCAGGGCCGCTCCGTGGTAAAGGTCCGTGATTTTCTTTACATAGTCACGCGTTTCACGGAAAGGAGGAACGCCGCCGCTCCTTCTTACCGCGCCGCTGCCGGCGTTATACGCCGCCAGTGAGAGTTCCACGTTCCCATTATAGTTTTCCAGCAGGCTCTTCAGGTGGCGAACTCCGGCGTCAATGTTCTGGCGCGGATCAAACGCATTATCCACGTTGAGCGATTTCGCGGTGTACGGCATGAGCTGCATCAGCCCCATGGCGCCTTTGCTTGAAACCGCACGCGGATTAAAGTTTGATTCCACCTTCACCACGGCGCGGACCAGATTCGGATCAACGCCATGCCGCTCCGCCGCTGCATCAATCGCTTTGTCCACGGCAACTGAGTCCACGGGACGTGTCTCTGTCAGGTTGGCTGACTTGAGATCGACCGGACGCGCATGTTTCAATGCGCGGCTGTCACTGCTGCTTACGGGCACCGCAACCATGTCATTCACTTCGCGGGCGGCGCTGCGGGCCGCTTTCATGGTGGCGGAACTCGCCAGAGCAACTGGTACCCAGCGATGTTCCTTGTGGCTCCAGTAAACCAAGCCGCTGTAGCGTGAAGACGCGGCTTCCGTTACCGAAGGCGAAGCAGGCTGCGTCGAGGTTGCGGCCGCTGTCTGCTGGGCTTTCTGGTTTTGAGGAACAACGCCTTGAGGAACAACGCCTTGAGGAACAACGGATGGCGTTTCGGATTGAGGCTTGGCCTCGTCACTGGCGACCCAGACCGTGTGGCCATAAGCATCGTGAGTGGCAACGATGTTCTGGGCTCGGGCTGGGCTGCTAGCTACCATCGACGCGGCGCCGATCAAGATGGTAAATAGGTGCTTTTTCATCGGGTTACACTCTAGATATCAGCTTCCGGCGGCTTCCGCCACCTCACTGAAGGCCAAACACCTTTTATCCCACCTGATCCTTGAGATAACTGCCAGAGGAAGCCGATTATAGGACGGCTGCCAGCCTGAAACAATCAGCTAAAACCAGACGAATCTAAGGGGTGAACAGGCAGAAAATACCGGCAAAAACCTTAAATAATCGGCCAAGATCGTGTTTTTCCGCCGCTTGGGACGAACTGCATTTACAAAACTTAAGTAATTGGCTGCAAGGATATGCGAGACTGCCATTCTTCCCAACATATGGCAAACAACAAACGAGTAAGAGTGGTTTTTTACGCACTGGCTATCGTGGAGATGATCCTGCTTTCCGCGTTTTACTCCTGGGGACGCGTGATTCACTAGCCAGCAGCCGGTTTGATCGGACTGCGCTATGAACGGCGCTGCGCATCCAATTGGCATGGCCTCGCCACGCAAAACCAAACCTGCCGATGTTGAATCCGCCGCCGTTCCCGCTGAAGCGCTTGAGCATGCTTTTCCCAAGCTCAATTTGCCAATCCAGCCGCCGTATCCGCCGGCTGAAGCCAAGTCGGTAGCCTCATTGCCGCACGAATCCGG
>DASXJO010000217.1:0-3109 GCA_036497385.1 Candidatus Angelobacter sp.
GCTGGAACGCGGAAGGGAATTACCGCGCTGCAGATGGACATTAAGGTGATGGGCATTACGTCCAAGATTATGCATGAGGCGCTGGAGCAGGCGAAGCGCGGGCGTTTGTACATCCTGGACAAAATGGAAGGCACCATTACCACTGGACGCGAAAATATTTCTGCGTTTGCGCCGCGTATCTACACGCTACAGATTCCTGTGGACAAAATCCGCGACCTGATTGGACCCGGCGGAAAGATGATTCGCAGCATTATTGAAGAAACCGGCGTGAAGATTGACGTGGACGATAGCGGCAGAGTGAATGTGGCGTCGAATGACGGACCTTCTGCGCAGCGCGCGATCCAACGTATCAATGACCTGACGGCGGTGCCGGAAGTCGGCAAAACGTACCTGGGCAAAGTGGTGCGGCTGGCCGAGTTTGGCGCGTTCGTCGAAATCATTCCTGGAACCGATGGACTGCTGCACATCAGCGAAATTGCCGAACATCGCGTAAAAGAAGTGAAAGATGAACTCAAGGAAGGCGACCAGGTGCTAGTGAAAGTCCTGGGGATTGAAGGGAACAGAATCAAGCTGAGCCGCAAAGCGATCCTGCGCGAGCAGCGCGCAAAGATGGCGCCCCAAGGCGGAGATGGTGAAGGTGGAGCGTCAGGTGAGGGTTCGGGCGGCGAAGGCGGGCCGTCAGGTGAGGGCGGCGAAGGCGGGAGGCGCAGCGAGCGTCCTGCTGCTCAGCCCCGCGGCGAAGGCGAAGAGACTGTAACCTTCGAAGGCGGCGGTGACTTCAACGATGATGAAGGCGGCGAGCCGAATTTTAATCGCGAAGATGCAAACCGCGAAACTGTAGCTGCAGGAAGGCCGGAACGTCCAAGAGGCGATCGGCCGCATGGCGGAGGCGGAGATCGCGGAGGCCGTGGCGGAAGCGGAAGGCATCGTCGGGGTGGTTCTGGCGGTGGGGGCCGGGGTCCGCGCAACGGAGGCGATCGTGGTCCCCGTGGCGGCGGTGGAGATCGCGGCAATCGTTAATAAGCAGCAACTCTGAATGGGGCGCAGCGCCACTGCGCCTCATCATTTTTTGCCGCCAACAAATCTCGGGAGCTGCTTCACCCCGCAAGGCTCGATGTAACCCAGCAGCCCACTCAGTTTTCTTTTTCGCATCTAACAAATCATGAAAGAGCGCAGTAATTCAGAACAAACCAGTCAATTCAATCGAACTTTTCTTATAGCCATTTCTCTGACCGCGTTTCTTGCTTTGGTACTCGTAGGATTCTTATACGGATGCGCCAAGTCCAGCCGGCCGGAGCGTCAATCCACTCCGCCTACGCCTTCAGGGATGACGGCGCAGCTCAACTAATTTCGCGGCGCAACAAAATTCGCAGAGCACAAGCACTCCTAACCTAAAGCATTCTGTTTAAGCCGCTGTTCCTGCTCCGTGGCACTTCTTATATTTCTTCCCTGAGCCGCACGGACAAGGATCATTCCTTCCCACCTTCGCCTGCCCGCGCACCACCTGTTGCGGCGACGTGTTGCCGTTTGACCCCGCCATGCGTGCCTGTTCCAGCTCTTTCTTTTTGCGACGCTGAAACTGCGCTTCCAGATCGTCCATTGACGTCGAAGCGCGCTTCCTTGGCGGCGGCAACTGCTGTTGCGGCTGATCGCCATTCGTCTGGTCCGCGGCCACCGCAGCCTGCGCTGCCGGTGCATCCATGATCTGCATGTGGAAGAGATACCGCACTGCGTCCTGTTGCGACTTCTCCATCATCTCTTCAAACATGTCAAACGACTCCCGCTTGTACTCCACCAGCGGATCGTGCTGCCCATATCCGCGCAGCCCGATTCCTTCTTTCAAATGGTCCATGTTCAGCAGATGGTCTTTCCACAGCGTGTCCAGCACGCTCAGCATGATCATGCGTTCGTGGTATCGCATCGCGTCGGCGCCAAGGGTTTTTTCCTTCGCGTCATAAAGCTCTTTCAGCTTCTCAAAAATCTGGTCGCCCAGTTCCTGACGATTAAGCTGCCCGGCATCAATGCCTTGTTTTTCCATCTCCAGGCCAAACTGCTCGATCAAATATTTATTCAACCCTTCAATGTCCCATTGATCGGCATGTACATTGCGCGCTGCAAACTTATCCAGCGCTTCTCCCACCATGCTGGCAACATAATCTTCCAGGATCAAGTCTTTCTGGTCGATGCCCGAAAGCAATTCCTTGCGCAGGCCGTAAACCGCCACGCGCTGTTTGTTCATCACGTCGTCATATTCCAGCACGTGTTTGCGCGATTCAAAGTTTTGCGCTTCCACTGCTTTCTGCGCAGCTTCAATGCGCTTGGAAATCATTCTCGATTCAATCGGTACGCCTTCCTCCATGCCCAGGCGCTGCAGCAGGGTTGAAACCCATGCCTTGGCAAAGATGCGCATCAGATCGTCTTCCAGTGACAGATAAAACCGTGACGATCCCGGGTCGCCCTGGCGTCCCGCGCGTCCACGCAGCTGGTTATCGATGCGGCGTGCCTCGTGGCGCTCTGTGCCCAGAATGTGCAAGCCGCCAACGCTCACAACTTTGTCATGCTCGGCGTCAGTCTCTTTTTTGTACTTGTTGTAGGTCTCGTTCCATTTGTCGGCCGGACACTTATATTCCTGGCCGTTGTAATAGAAGACAATGTTCTCTGTCGTATCTTGGTCCAGTGCCACTTCGCCGCCCGCGGTGCGCAGTTGCTGCGCAATGCCTTTCTTCACCATCTCCTGGCGCGCCATAAATTCGGCATTGCCGCCCAGCAGAATGTCGGTTCCGCGGCCCGCCATGTTCGTGGCAATGGTCACCTGGTTCATGCGGCCCGCTTGCGCCACAATCTCAGCTTCTTTCTCGTGAAACTTGGCGTTCAGCACCACGTGCTTCACGTTCTTCTTCTTCAGCAGGTCAGAGATGCGCTCAGATTTTTCAATGGACGTGGTGCCCACCAGCACCGGTCTGCCTTCCACCGTGATCTTCTGGATCTCGTCCGCCACGGCGTAATACTTTTCTTTTTCCGTGCGATAGACCACGTCCGCATTCTCTTTGCGCAGCAACGTGCGGTTCGTGGGGATCACCACAACCTGCAGCTTGTAAATACTGTCAAA
>DASXJO010000218.1:0-17168 GCA_036497385.1 Candidatus Angelobacter sp.
GAGTTCGACAAGCGCACAACCTGCGTTGCCGATGAATACAGCTCGTTTGTCGCGGTGGATGATGTTCATCTTAATGGCCGTTTGACGTTGGGTGAAAACACCGCTGATAACGGCGGACTGCGCATCGCGCTGGCTGCGCTGCACAAAGACATGGAGCTGAATCCAAAAGTAGGAGAGACGAAGGACGGATTCACGCCAGAGCAGCGTTTCTTTTTAGGCTTTGCCCAGGTCTGGTGCCAGAATGCCACGCCGGAAAGTTCTCGGCTGCTAGCCAGGACCGATCCGCATTCTCCCGGCGAGTACCGCACGAACGGAACGCTGCAAAACAGTCCGGACTTTGCCAAAGCGTTTGGCTGTAAAGCTGGCCAGAAGATGGTGAGCGAGAACGCCTGCCACGTCTGGTAGCGGATCAGTTTTACTGATCCGCTGCCGTATCAGCGTCTAGTGTCCCGGCAGGCCGGGACGCGGGCCTTCAGGCAGACGGGATCGATTTTACAAAACCAAACTGCCGCATCTGTTCAGGATGCGGCAGTTTTTTTTGATCAAAGTTTGCTTTGCGCAGCGATGATTGACTCACATCGCGCGCAGCGCAGGAGCCACCGGACGTCGAGCAGCGCGAAGCGCGGGAAAGAATCCGCCAAGAACTCCCATCACGAGAGCGAATAGTAATCCCAACCCCAGCAGAAAAGGAGTAATACGAAACGCGAAAGCCAGATGAGAGAATGTCTGCCAATTCATCGCGCCGGTCGTCAATCCGTTCAATGGCAACACGGCAACAGCGCCAAGCAGTCCACCTACGAGTGAAATAAGCAGCGCTTCAATCATGAAGGAAAAGACCACGCTGCCTGCGCCAAAGCCGAGCGCCCGCAGAGTGGCAATCTCACGGGAGCGTTCCGCCACCGCGGAATACATGGTATTTAAAGCTCCAAACACCGCGCCAATTCCCATCACAACCGCAACAATCCCGCCCAGCACAACAATGAGCGTGGTCAAGGTGCGGGATTGTTTGGCGTAATACTCAATCTCCGGGCTCACATCCACGGTCAGCCGGGGATCAGCAGTGGCTGCATCTTTGAATTGCTGCAGCGACGCCGGCGAATCCAGATGCACGGTAAGCGATTGATAGATATTTTCCGGACGGTGATAAATCTGGTTGAGCACGTGCGCATCGCACCACACTTCAGAATCGAAGGCAGAACCTCCTGCGTCAAAGACGCCAACAACGCGCCATGTTCCGCCGCCGAATTTTACTGAATCGCCCATGCTGAGCCCCGCGTAAGTCTTGTCCACGTTGCGGCCGACCACCAGCTCGGCCAATCCCGGCTGATAAAAGCGCCCTGCAATCATTTTGATCTTGCTGCGGACTTCGAGCGCTCGGGGCGAGACGCCGCGCACCTGCACATTGGCATCGGTGCCGGTCGATCGCAAAGGAAACGGCGCGATCACAACGACTTCCGGCGTCACCAGCGGTGCACCGTTCGCGTGGGCCACTCCGGGAAAGTCTTCCATGATCTTGATCTGGTCCAGAGAAATACTGCTGTCCATCTCTGATGTCGAACCGGCGCGGCGGACCATCGCATTGTCATTGGATCCGGAAGAAACCAGCGTCGCCTTGAACCCGAAAGCCAGAGACAACATGGCAATGAAAACGCCAACTGTCCCCGCGATGCCGAGCACAGCGACCACGGCAGACGTCCAGCGTTCTTTCACGCTACGCAAGTTGTAAACAACAGGAATTGCCATGTCACACCCTCCGTAGCGCGTCGACCACGCGCAGTCGCATCGCACCAATCGCGGGAATCACGCCGCTCGCCGCGCCCACCGCCAGAGTCACTCCCAATCCGGCCAGAATTGCCTTGCCCGGCAGGAAGAAGAAAGGTAATAGCCCGCGGGTGGGATCGCCGCCAAGCGTAAAGATCTTGGCGAGACCAAGCCCCAGAGCGCCGCCAATCACAGCAATCAGCAGGGATTCAAATAGAACAAACAGCAGGACAAATCGATCTGAATAACCCACGGCTTTCAGCACGGCAAGCTCGCCTGTCCGCTCACGCACCGCGATTGCCATGGTGTTCCCCGTAACGAGCAACAGCGTGAAAAATACCACTCCGCCAATCGCCATGATCAGAAATTGGATATTGCCAAACTGTTTCACCCATCCCGTGGCAAAGGCCTTCTCCGTGTCGGTATGGGTTTCAAAAGGTGAATTCGCAAATTCAGTATCAATGGCCTTGGAGATGCGCAACGAGTCATCCGGATGATCAACCTTTACCGTGTACCAGCCCACGTGGCCTTTGTACTGTGCAGGAACCTGTTCCTCGAAACGCTTCCACTGGAACCAGAATTGCGTTTCGTCGTCCGCCTGCCGTGTTCCGTGGTAAATGCCATCTAGATTGAACTCCCACACGCCGCCAAGAAAAGTTCCCTTGATGGGGATACGGTCACCAACTTTCCAGCCAAAGCGCTTGGCCGTGGCTGCGCCGGCGATAGCGCCCTGGCGATCTTTCACATAGTTTTGCCATTGCTCTTCCGGAATGTTGAACTCAGGAAACACTTTGCGCCAGTTATCCACGTCCATTGCAAATTGGGGGAAGAAATTCCGTTCGTCCTGATAAACGCCTCCGAACCAGTTGGCGTACGTAAGTTCCTTAACGCCGGAAATTCTCCTGATCTTGTCCCCATATGCCAGCGGGAGTGGCTGGATGATGGACGTGCGATTAATGACCACCAGACGGTCCGCCCCAGCAATGTCAATGCCGCCGCTGAACGCAACACGCACCACGGCAAGCACGCCAAACAAGAACAGCGCTACCGCAAAGGATCCAATAGTAAGGATGAAGCGGATTTTCTTGCGAAACAGATTGGCGCGAATCAGCCCAAAGAATTTCATCGCGCACCTCCGCTGGAAATCGTTTGCAGCCGGTCGGCTTCCACCAGCACGCCTTTTTCCAGGTGCAACGTCACGTTTGCCCGCTGGGCGACTACCGGATCGTGCGTTACCATCAGCACCGTCTTCTTGTATTCCTTTACCAGGCGCAGAATCAGTTCCATGATTTCGTCTGCGCTCTTGCGGTCAAGATCGCCCGTAGGCTCATCGCACAGAAGGAAAGTGGGATCGGAAACAATGGCGCGCGCAATGGTCACGCGCTGCTCTTGTCCACCGGAGAGCTGGCGGGGAAAATGATGGATGCGATCGCTCAATCCCACCACGCCCAGCGCTGTCTCCACGTGCTGGCGGCGTTGCGCTTTGGAAAGGCTGGTCAGCAATAGCGGAAGTTCCACATTCTGAAAAGCAGTAAGCACCGGGATGAGGTTATACATCTGGAAAATGAATCCCACATGGCGCGCGCGCCATTGCGTTAAACGGCCGCGCGACATGCTTGTGATCTCGTCTCCGGCAACCGTAATGCTGCCCGCGGAAGGCACGTCCAGCCCTCCCAGCAGATTTAAAAGCGTGGTCTTGCCGGAGCCGCTGGGGCCCATGAACGCAATGAATTCTCCGGCGTCAACATCAAGGTTCAAGGCCTGCAGGACCTGTATTTGTTCGCCGCCACGCGAATAATTTTTGCTTAACCCGCGCGCCTTTATCAGGCTGTTTGAGCTGCCGCTTCCGTCAACACGCACCATCGCCAATTCCCTCCTGCTGCTTGCGCTATTGTTTCACTTCTACCGCTTGCCCTTCATGCAATTTGTCCGCGCCGCTCACCACCAGTTTGTCGCCGGGGACAAGTCCAGCCAGAATTTCAACATCGTTGCCGCGCTCCGCGCCCAGGCTTACGGCACGGCGCTCCAGCTTCTGGTCACGGACAAGATAGACGATTTGCTTTCCGCCATCATTGCGTATAGCCGATTTCGGCACCAACGCCCGCGCCTCACTGCCTGCATTCTTTCCCGCCGCCGGAGCAGCGCTCAAGAACGCCACCTTTACACCCATATCGGGCAGGATCGTATCATCTAGCTTGTCAAAGGCAATGCGAACTTTCACCGTTGCTTTCTGGCGGTCCGCCGTAGGAATTACCGTCCGGACTTTGGCAGGAAGTTCGCGGTCAGGATACGCATCCAGTGTGGCGCTCACCCAGTGCCCCGCCTGCACCCGCGCAATATACGATTCATTCACGTCCACTTCAATCTCCAGCGAATTCATGTCAACCAGCGTGGCAATCCCGGTTCGCGTGAAGCCACCGCCGGCAGAGATGGGCGAAACGATTTCGCCGCGTTGCGCGTCTTTTGAAACCACAATCCCGTCAAACGGCGCGCGGACGATGCAATTGTCCGCATCCTCCTTGGCCACGCCAATGCGCGAGTCGGCGGCGTGGACCTGCTCCTTGGTCAATGCGATCTTAGAGTGCAGGCTCTCCGCCGTTGTTTTGGCCGTATCGAGTGCCTGCGGACTAATGACTCCGGCGGTGTGCAAGCCCTGCGCTCGCACTGCTTCGCGGTCCGCATTGGCGGACTGTACCTGCAAATCAGCCAGGGCAGCGGCGGTGGCGTCTCGATCTGATTTGGCTGACGTTAACGCCGCGTTCGGCTGCGAGCAATCCAGCGTGGCCAGAACCTGTCCGGACTTCACGTGCAAACCTTCTTCGGCATAGATCTGCTCCACACGCCCGGTAACTTTCGCCGCAACCGTGGCGCGACGACGGGGGGTGATGTATCCGCTGGCATTGAGAAGCGCCTCAGCTTTAGCGCCGCTGGCGGGCCGGGCTGCAGCTACCTCAACGATTGGCGTTTGTGATCTGAATGCCAGAGACAGGCTGCCCAGCAACAAAAGTGCGCCCACAGCTGCTGCAAATAATCCGAACCGCTTGCCGTTCTTCGAGGCACGGCGCGAACGGTCGTCAATGCGCAGCGAACTGAGATCATGCTGAGGAGGTATCGAGCTACTCATAGCGGGGCGTAACAATCCTTTAATTATGATTGCGCCGTATATCCAATCGGCGAATGGGAACCCGGAAGCGGCAAATCGACCTCTGCCCCGGTAGCGCGGGGAACACAACCGCACAACCGTTGTCACGGTAAATTGCAGCTTTCACTTGTCGTTTGAGTAATGATAACGTATTCGGCGCGAGCGATGCTTATCGGTTTTTTCTTTTCGTTAGGTCCCGCAGAAGAGCGTCCCGGTGCTTGCTTAAGTCCCGTCCATCGCGCTCAGAGGGATACGGTTGCGATTCTCCCTTGAGCCCTTTCCATAGCACCATGTTGAAGCTTTCCGAATCGAGCTTGTCTTCAGCGGTGAAGTCGAAGTCTTTAGTCTTGTCGGCCCAATAGGCGGCATTGTGACCACTCTCAACGTCGCCGGGTGTTTCTTTAGCCGTTGCGGCGGGCAACGGAAGTTTTGTCGATCGCAGGATCGCAGGTACCCGCGCTTTGTAATCCCATGTGGTCTGCTGCGTGGAAAAGACCTCAGACATGGGTGGCTGCAACGCGTCATTCAATCCCAGCGGCTTAATGCCCAGCACTTCTTCCATCGTCCGCAGCAGAGTAACGGTATTGAAGCGTTTTGAAACCAGCGCGCGCTGCCTTACGTACGGCCCCGCGATGAGAGCGAGGCTGCGGTGCGCGTCCACGTGGTCAGGGCCGTTCTGCGCGTCATCTTCAATCACGAAAATCAGCGTGTCTTTGGCATATTTGCTGTGCGCTATTTTATCCACCAGCAGCCCGACAGCGTAATCGTTGTCCGCAATTTGCGTTTCCACGGTATTCACGCCGTCCACGGCTTCGTCAAAAAGACCGAGATGATCGTGCGGGATCCGCACCAGTTCAAGATTCGGCAGGTTATTATGGCCAACATATTGATCGAACTCTCGCTCCCATTCTTTAAAACGCCAGTAATCAGGGAAGCGCTGATCAAAGCCGCGGAAGTATGGGTCTGTTACCTGCTGCAGGTTCGCTTTGGTCGCGGTGGCCACGCGTGTGCCGCTGGACGCGGGAGCACGCAGCAGCGGGATTGGCGGATCATCTCCGGGGATGTGATTGTAGTGGCTCACATCGATAAAAAATCCGTAATTGCGAACACCCAGGCCAGACCGTAATGCTCCGTCCCAAAGGTACCCTGCGCCGCTCTCGTCTTCCGGGCCGTCTGGCGCCGCCACATCGGCGTGGCCGGGCAATTGATTTTCCGCGTCGTCAAGCTTCGCGGTATCGCGGTCCTGAGGGGAATCCAGGCCAACATTGATGTTGCGATTCATGCCTTCCACGTCATACGGCATTCCGCGAGACGCATAGTTCAAAGGGATGGTGCGTTCAACTTCATCAGTGGTGCGGGCAGCTGTGCTCCAGTTCCAGCCCACACCGCTGACCTCGCCGCTGTCAAAGAAGTTATCGAGCGTAACAAAGCGCCGCGCCAGTTCGTGATGGTTCGGCGTCATGGCCTCGGGAAACAGCGTGAGTGAAGGATCGCCATTTCCCTTTTCCAGATCGCCCAGCATCTGGTCATACGATCGGTTTTCCTTGACGATGTAAATCACATGCTTAATGTGCTGGCGCAAAAATGCAAAAAGCTGGCGGCATTTGGGATCATCTGCGGATGCGCTGAAGTGATTGTTGCGCGCCACCTGCTGTGTTAAGAGCCGCAACTCCGCCACATCAGGTCGCGGAATGACCGCGAAGCCGCCTTTTTCCAGTTGAAGAATATATTGTCCCGTGGCAGCACACGGGCGGTCGTCGGAAAGCGTGGTGAAAGTTTTTCGGCACGCTTTCGGATTCGGGCCAGGCACGGACTTGCCGTTGACCACGTAAAGCATGGCTCCGTTCTTGCTGACGCTGACCGAGGTCGGATACCAGGCAGTGGGAATCAGCCCGACCACGCGGCTGTCATCGAGATCTTTATCTAAAGCGAGCACGGCGACGGAATTTGTGCCGCCGTCGGTCACATAGAGCGTCTTCTCATCAGGGGACAGAGCCAGGCTATTGGGATTGCTGCCTTTGAAGCCGGTACGATTCGCAAAGATACCAGCGGGAGCCGTGGTTTTGATTTCCCCGACGATCTTGTCTTTCGCGGTATCGACGATCACAACGGAATCGCTGTTATCCGCTACGGCAAACAGCAGTGTGCCTGCGCGGTTCACGATCATCTTTCCCGGCTGGCCGTGCGTCTTGATTCGCCCGCTCACAGCGAGCGTCGGCTTCAGCGACAGCGAAATGATCTCGCGATCACGCAAGCTGGAGACGTAAGCTTTGCTGTCGCTGGCGAAAGCAACTCCGAACGGATACTCGCCTCCAGCAACGCCTTTCTGTGCTGTATTTATTTTCCCTGGACGCAGGTCAAGCTCGACCAGCACCTGTTTCGTTTCCAGGTCAACGAGCGAAACAGAATCGTTTTGATGATTGGCTACGAGCAAGCGCCTGCCATCTGGACTCACGGCCAAGCCAGCAACCATGGGCTCGAGCGGCGTCACTTTTGTTTCCGAGCGATCAACAACTCCCAGTCCTGTTTTGTGGCCCAGCGCTATTGGTTTTTCCGTCTCGCTCCATTGACCCTCTTGCTCTGCGAAGACATGGACGTCATCGTCTTTGCCGCCGCCCGCATAAAAGTGTGAGCCATCGGGCGCCCACGCCAAACCAACGTAAGCGTTGGGAATGCGCAACGCCTGCCGTTGCACCGGCTTTGCCTGCTGAATATCGAAAACAAAAATGTATTCGCTGGTCTGCGCCGGAATGGCTTTGCCCTTGGCGTCATTGTTGCGGTTATAGCCGCTGGTGAGGATCAGCAGTGTGCTGCCATCCGGGCTTACGGCCGTTGAGATGGGATGGTCCACGGTGAAATCAGGAAGGTCAGGCAGGCCTGGATTCAACAGCTGCAGCGTTGATCCGCGCGCCACCAGTGGAGTGATGCTCATCCCGGTCGGCAATTCTTCTGCCGCCACGCGCTTTTTCTGCTGAGCAGCAGCAGAGAGCGATAGAAACACGACGCAGACAGTTATCGCACGAAACAAACGCGTGCCGAGGATACGAGTTATGGGTGAGCAACAGTGTTTCAATCAGCGTTCTCTTTCCGCAGGTTGCGAAAGGCTGCTGAGTTTTGCCGCAGACGTTTTGCCTAGTGTGTTATTGAGCAACGTTGCCAGCCGAAGTCCGGCAAGCGCCAGCTTCTGGTTCACAAGTTCGATATTGGCTTGATAGTAAGCGTCGTCAATGGCGGCTGGCGTTGCTTCCATGATGTGTTTGGCTTGGAGATGCGATTCGTTGGCCCACTCCACAGGCGTTCCTCCCGCCTGAGTCTCAAGGTGCTTTTGGGCGATCAACGTATTCAGCCGGCCAACATATTCTTCTTCCGAATAGCCGGTATGTTCCAGCAGCAGCGTGTCCCAGGCCCAATGCAGATTGCAATCATAGTCGCCACATTTGGGTGAGCCGAAGACGGCAAGCTTGATGTCATTGCCACCGCGAGCTTCGTCAATGGCATGCAATGGCTGATGCAGATCGCCCACAAAGTGGACAAGCCACTTAAGCGCCTCCAGCCTGTCCGCACGAGAAGCCTTTTCGTCACCCAGGATCTTTTGAAATATTTCAATCCGGTCAACCACGCAGTTGTGATGGTCAATGAGCGCGTCCTTATGTTTATCCTGCGGGCGGAAGCAGTCGCGCTCATCGGAAAAGCCAGCAGCGTCCTTCGGGATATCGACAAAGTGCCAGTCGTAGCTTTCGTCACGCTCTTTTCTCACCGAATCGGCCCAGCTTGCGATAGAAGCCAGTGAGTCGTTGCCCAAAAGAAGCTGTAAGTTCTGCTTGGTTGCCGGAGTGAGACGAGTTGCCGCAACGTCAGCGACAATTGCGTGCCCTTTGGGTCCCCAGGCAAGCAGTTGGGCGGGAAGGATCGCCAGTAGAACGATCGCAATGATTTTTTTCACAAAACCTCAGCGTGATAAAAGATTCAGTTCGGCAAGCCGAAAAGAATCGGTGCAAAAAAGCGCGGCAGCCAAAGCTGCCGCGCTGTGGGTCAGTTCCGCAACAGGGCGCTCAGAAGTGGAAACGGGCTCCCAACTGAATCTGCCGCGGGGAATAGACGAAGTTGCTATTGGAAGAAAATGGTGTACCAAACGTCGTGACCGGCACCAGAGTCGGGGCCGCCGCGGTACCACCGATGCTATAACCGGTGCTGTTGATGCCGGTAATGTTCTGCTTGTTCGCCAGGTTGAAGAAGTCAGTGAGCAGTTCCAGCTTGTAGCGCTCAGTGACTGCAAAGCTCTTGGAAACACGCAGATCAGTAATCCAGGTTCCGGGCATGTCAACACTATTGCGGCTCGGGATGCGATTGGCGCCTCCAGAACCGGTAATACCGCTTACTGTCCCACCCGGGGCATTTCCAGTTACTCCCACAGTGATGGGCAGACCAGACTGAATCTGATAGACCGGAGCAATCTCCCAGTCATTGGTCAACCATTTTTCCCAGCCATTGAGACGCCACGGCGAGGTCATGACAGCATTGAGAACAAAGCGTTGCGGCACGTTGTAGATGGAGTTTCCACGGTCCGCGTTGATGTTGAAGGGATTGAACAGGGAGTTTGTAGCTGTGAAGGTCTGCCCGTTCACGCCGTCATCCAACGCGTGCGACCAGGTGTAATTCATGCCAAACTGCACATGGTGGCTCATGCGGTGATTGGCCTGGAGAGACAACGCCTGGTAATTGCTGGTTACGCCGCTGAAAATATCTGTCATGGCGCCAAAGGCGGGCTTAGGACGTGCTCCCGAGAACAATGGAACGCTCACCACAGTACCAGCGGCAAGCGGGCCGCCAGGAAGCACCGTATATTTGAGGTTTTTGGTGGAAAGGTTCAGGTTGGTGTCAACAAAATCAGGGAGTTCACGCCCAAAGCTGCCCAGGTAGCTGACGGAAACCATCGTTCCCCAGCCCAGGTCGCGCTCAACCGTCAGGTCAGCCTGGCGGATTTGCGGCGTCTGGAAATTAGGATCGAAGTACGTCACACTTTTTCCCGCAGGCGATGCAGAGCTCGGGAACACGAAGGGAAACGCCGGCGGCGGTGGCAGAGGTGCAATCTGAGTCGGCGAGAACGAAATAGTTGTTTGTGCCCCTGGCATCCCTGTTCCAGTAAGAGCACTGAAGACAGTGGAGTTGATCACGCGCGCATAGTAAACGCCGTAGCCGCCGCGCAGCACGGTCTTGCCGTTGCCAAAGACGTCAAAGGCAAACCCTACGCGTGGACCAAGATTGTTGTTGTCGGCGGGCATGCGCCCGGTTTGAGGAACCGCGGGATTGATCAGGTTGCTGAAAGGATCAGGCAGGAACTCGTTCTCATAACGCAGGCCGAGCGACAGGCTTAAGCGGGGAGAGACCTTCCAGTCATCCTGGATGAAGAACGCAACGTCCTTGGTGGCGAACTCAAAGCCGAGAGGCCCAAATGCCTGTGAGAAGTTTGAATAGCAAGGTATGGCGCGCGTTCCTGACGCGCAGGAATTCGGCTTGTTGAGATCAGACATGTAGTTTGCTAACGCGCTGACGTTCACGCCGTTTGCCGTGGTATTGACGTAGCTATAGCTGCCAAACTGCGTT
Source organism: Candidatus Angelobacter sp. (assembly GCA_036497385.1). GTDB lineage: Bacteria > Acidobacteriota > Terriglobia > Terriglobales > Acidobacteriaceae > Angelobacter. The sequence continues at coordinate 10,508 of DASXJO010000218.1, forward strand.
GCCAGGTTTTGCGAGTTGTCATATACATGGCTGAAGTCCACGCCGAACTTGATGTTGTGCTTGCCGTGGTTCCAGTTGACTGTGTCAGCAACCTGCCAACGTGACTCATCCGGGAAGCTTGGACGGATCAGGAACGTCGGTGTGCCAAAGGTAAATCCATTGGTAATCGTAACCTGCGGAGGCAGGCCCAGAGGATTGGTGAAGGTAGGCGTATTGAGCAGCGTTTTCTGCTCAAATGGCGTTGGGGTCTGGGTGTTTTCAAATTCGAAATCGCGTCCATACTGGTAGCGCACTTCATTTGTGATGTTCGTATTGAAGGCGGTATCCAGCTTGCCTACGCCCCATGTGTCCTTTACGTAGTCGTTACCGAAACTGGCAGCGCCAAAGGTGTTGGTAGCTTGAGTTTGGATTCCAGCAGGCGACGCCCAGCGCATACGATTGAAGGTGAAGGATGCGTGGTTCTTCTGGTTGACCTGCCAATCAAGCTTGGGGAGGATGATGTTCTGATCACCCTTGCGCGGGACGGAGCCAGTCATGCTGGCCAGCCCGGTCAGATCGTTATTGTAAATCTGTTGTGCCTGGGCGGTGGTTACACCCAACCGCGTAGCCAGCGTGGTGATGTCCGCCGAACTTGCGGCCGCAAAGAATGCTTTAGGGCTGCTGGCGGTTGCGGTTCCAGGGAAATTTCGGTGGAAACCGTCATAAGCAAAGAACCAGAACAACTTGTCCTTCACCAGCGCTCCGCCAACTCCGAAGCCCCACATGTCTCTCTTGTCCGTTGGCTTGTAGGGGTTGGTGGTGAAAACGCCGGGGCTCGTCTGCGAAGTCAACGTGGTGAAAGCATTGGCTGCGCCAAAATTATTGTCACGATCATAGTAGTAAAGCTCGCCATGCAGGCTGTTTGTGCCGCTCTTGGTGACGGTGTTCACCACGCCGCCGGCGGAGCGGCCGTATTCAGCAGAGTAGTTCGACGTATTGACCTGGAATTCTTCCACGGCGGCCTTGGGGGTGGAATAACCGACGCGAGTGCGGCCGCGCTCTTCAGAAAAGAAAGCCTGGTTATTGTCCGCGCCATCCACCGTGTTGTTATTCAGCAGCGTGCTCATGCCGCGGAAGCTCAAAAGCCCGAAGCCGCTTGAATCGCTAACGACGCCGGGCGTGAGAATGGCAAAGCTGGACCAGCGTCCGCCGTTGATCGGCAGGTTGGAGATTGCAACCTGATTCAATGTGGGAGCAAAGTCGGCGGAAGTTGTATTAATCTGTGGCGCTTCGGCATTCACTTCTACTGTCTCCGTGCTGCTGCCAATGGCCATGTGGGGCGAGAGTTCAGTCACGCTTCCAACTTGCACTATGACTTGCTCAGATTTGAATGGCGCAAAGCCCTGCTGGCTGACTGTGACGGTGTAGGTGCCGGACTGCAGTTTGTTGACCCGGAAAAATCCCGAGCCATCCGTTGTGATCGTTGTTTTGGCGTTTGTGCCATTATTGCGCACAACGATTTTCGCGTTTGCGACCACAGCGCCGTTTGTGTCGTAAACCGTTCCACCGATGGCGCCATCAGTAGTGGACTGCGCGTAGAGCAGTGCGCCGCATGTTACGGCGAACAAAGCTACTGTGAGCAGCCGTTGAATTGAACTCCAAAAACGTGACATCATTCTCTCTCTCCTGTGAAGGACTTCAGCGTGGCGGGACCCCGGTAAAATCTAGGGCACCCATAATAGCCGTCAATGGTGTAAATGCAACCTAGAAATTTGGTTTTACCGCGTATTTGCGGCTTAATCGTAGCCTACGATTGTTGCTGGAAGATGAACGAATTACAAAAAGTTTGTGGAACTCCTGTGGATGGCTGTGCAAAAGAGAGACTCACGCCGTTCGATCTATGAAATATGGGAATTCTGGGGATTCTTGCCGACAAAAAGTGGCTGGTTGCGCCCTTCACTGATGTAGTCTACCTTCATGAAGAAAGTCCCACCGAAGGATGGGGTGCCTGCATTGACCTGGACCGAGACTTTTAATTGCGATATCTGCGGCAAGCAGAAGGGCACGGTAGACCACTGGTGGCTTGCCTGGAGCGAGCCCTTTAGCCCGCATACCGAAGCGCCGGAACGCCAGATGCTGAAGATTTATCCCTGGGAAAACATGCTGGCGCATGACTCTACCGCGAAACATCTTTGCGGCCAGGCGTGTCTGCAGAAATTAGTGGACCGCTGGCTCAACGTGGAACTGGGCGCCTCCCATGCCGCCGCTTCGCATCCAGGGAAATAATTATTTCCTAAATTTATTCGATCACAAGCCGCAGAGGGCTGCGTGTCTTTTGCCGTAGGAGTAAATTTTTTAATCGGCTTTGCGAACGCCGGATCCCGGCTCGCACGTTTCAGTGCATCGCTTGTTTTTGCAGCAGACCAGCAGGGCGGAAACCGAGTGCTTGAAGATGAGCTGTTCCTGTGTTTTGGTTTCCAGCACGATTGAGTACTTGTCAAATGAGCGCACATTTCCCGAGACCTGCGCGCCGTTCAGCAACTGAACAGTAATGTGCTTCCCGCCCGCAAGAGCGACGTTGAGAAACGATTCCTGAACATTGATTACAGACATGATGCAGCCCTGGCCCCCTGTATCTGTGCCATTGGCATTGGCGCTCCCAGCCGAGCCCTGGCAGGGCGTGCCACTGATGCTGGCTAAAATAGAGCTGGAATTGCCATAAGTCCAATATATAATTGGACTGAGTTTAATAGGCACCGGCTATGGAAGTTCACCAACTACGGTATTTCTGCGCCGTTTCTGAAACCGGGAGTTTCACGCGCGCAGCTGAACGGGAACAGGTCGCGCAGCCTTCATTGTCCCAACAGATCATGAAGTTAGAGGAAGAACTGGGGGTTCGGCTGTTTGACCGCCTGGGACGCACTGTGCGGTTGACCGGGTTTGGGCAGGTATTCCTTCCCCGCGCGCGTGCCATTTTGGGAGAACTAAAAGCCGCTAAGGACGAGGTGGCTGAAAGACAATCGTCTGTCGCCGGCCCGGTGAGCATTGGCGTGATTCCCACCATTGCCCCATATTTCCTGCCTTTGCCGCTGGCTTTGTTTTCCCGGAAATATCCCGAAGCGTCGATCAATGTTGCGGAAGATGTTACCGCTCGGCTGATGGACCGGCTGCGCGCCGGCCAGATCGATCTCGCAATCCTCGCGATGCCATTGCGCGGTCACGACCTGGAAACTTTCAACCTGCGCACCGAACGGCTGTTTGCCATTATGCCAAGGGCGCATCGGCTGGCCAAGAAGCGCAAAATCATGCTCAAGGAATTGCGCGATGAGCCTTTTCTTCTTCTGCGCGAAGACCATTGTTTTCGCGATACCGCAATTGAAGTCTGTAAACGAGCGCGCGTGGTGCCGAAAGTAGTATTTGAAAGCGGCCAGTTCAGCAGCATTCTGGCCATGGTCGGGGCAGGGCTGGGCATTTCTATTGTTCCGGAAATGGCGGTGGAGCAGCGGCCTGATTGCGCCTACGTCGCCGTGGCGGATGATCGTGCGTCGCGCACCATTGGCGTGGTAACGCTCAAGGGCCGCTATCTGAGCCGCGTTCAGCAGGCCTTTCTAGCGCATTTGCACACGTTCTCCCAAAAAGACAATTAGCGGAATTCTGAATTCCGTCCACGCAGTAGCGCGCCTGCGCCGTTGCAGGTAGCATTTCAAAGGTGCGCAATTTTGAGGTCCTATTTGACGACGCTGAACCTTCCCGCATCGACCATCCCGGCTTTGCGCCGTATGGAAGATTGGGATTCCCTCCCGCGCATGGTGAGCGTCCGTGGACTTATGCCAACTTTGTCCAATCTATTGATGGCGTAGCTTCTTTCAAGGGGCCGCATGCCGCCGGGTCGGACATTTCGCAATCCGCTGAAGACCGCTGGCTAATGGACCTGCTGCGCGCCCACGCTGACGCCATTCTCACTGGCATCCATACGCTGGTGGAAGAAACACTAAGCGCGCCGAAGCTGAATGAAGGGCGAGGGCCTGTCTATCGCATTGAAGACCCATTTCTGCGCGACCTGCGCGCTAAGCTGGGCCGCAAGCGCGAAAAGGTGATTTTTGTAACGGCTTCCGGCGGCGTTGATCCGCGCGCGTATCGCGTATTTGATGGCGACCAGATGGACGCGCTGATTCTTACTACCAAAACCGGGGCGGCACGTCTGCAAGGGAGAATTGGCCCGGAGCGCCTGATCATTGCCGGCGAGGACAAGACGATAGACCTGCCTGCGGCGGTGCGCATGTTGCGCAAAGAGATGGGCATTGAGCATCTGCTATGCGAAGGCGGTCCTACGCTTTATGGAAGCCTGGCGCGAGCCGGCCTGATAGATGAGAAGTTTGTAACGGTTTCACCCGTCGAGATTGGGCTGCTTGTGCCGCCGGAACAAGATATCACCCCGGCAGGAACGGGCACTCAACTCAATGTGCGGCCAACCACGTTTATGTTTCCCGGGTTCACCAAGGAAAACGCGCCCTGGTACGAATGGATGAGCTGCCGCCGCGTGGGCGATCACCAGTTCAATCGGTACCGCAGAAACGAGCAAAGTCTTACCACTGATCAACACGGAGAACACTGATCCGAAAAGACCAGGTTGGGAATGATGAGCAAGGGTACGGCGCGTTGTTCATCATGCGCATCGCTGTTCTGCTGGTCGATAACGCCGTGCCAGGCTGGAGCCTTATTTTCTACCTGCTGCTTCCACGCTACGTGTGGGATCAGCGCCTTTCCAGGTAACATCCGCGGTTGGTCCGTAACTTGAAGGCACCGACTTGCCCAGCAGGCGCAGATAAACACTGAGCTGGGTGCGGTGGTGCGTGGTGTGCAAAACGCGCCGCCAGAAAACCCATATGCGTTCGCGCTGCACGTCAAAAAACGGCACCACTTCCAGCCACCATTTCTGATCACGATCCGCCATCCGCGCCAGCCGAGGCGCACACAGCTCTTGATTGCGCCGCCAAAAACCGTCAGGGGTGAGATCTTGCGGTAACAGCGCGGCGGCTTCCGGCTCGCCGCCAAGGCTGATGAATTCGGCAAAGAATCGGCGCTCAGAGAGGAGCTGGTGCTTCATGATGTCCAGCACAGTGGACGACTTGTCCGCCGGCTTGAAAGCCATGTCTTCCCTGGCGAACTGCCGCCACAGGCTCACGACTTTATTTGTCTCGCTAGCGTAAGTGTCGAGCAGATGCTGGAAAAGCGGGTCGGTTGCCCGCGGTATCTGCGCTTCAGGAATTGCCGTGTATTCATATTGCATGGGCATGATGGCTGCCTCTGGTTTGCTATGAAACGTTTGACTCTGAAGCCGGCGGCTAAATGTTCTGCGATTAAGTTTACGCTCGCGCCGCCTTCGCCGTTGTGGTTGACGCTGCTCCGGGTTTTACGATTGCTGCCGCGACAAGGCCGGCAAATACAAATCCCATGGCGACGGTGCAGACGTAAGCCAGCGTGTAGTTTCCTGGAAATCCATACCAGTTCCAGTAAGAGATGTTGGTGCTGATCGCAGCGAGAACGCCGGCAATCGTAATAAAGCGCCAGCGCGCGACAAAGCTCACAAGGCTGGTCTGGCCGAGCAATATCACAGCCAGAAGAACTTGAAGGATGTTCGTTCCCAGTTCAACGCCCAAGGCCTTGCCAAAAGAGAAATTCAGTGCCGGATGATATGCCAACAGGCCGGACGGGCCGGTTTCAACCTTGTGCATGCGCGCTTCCATGGCGGCGCTCTGCTGCGCGCGCGTAGCATTTTCTGGAATGCCGAGGCCGGGAAGCAGGTAGAGTCCGTCTTCAGGCATGTTGGCCTTCATGGAACTCAGGACCGCCTGTTCGTTGGGAATTTCCTTGATGCCCGCTTTCCCCAGCGGTAGAACGTCGTGCGCTACAAACGACCAAAAGAAGAAAGCCAGGCCTCCAAGGACGCCCGCCAGCAATTTCTTTCCCATAAATGCCTCCTTATCACCTAAACCTTTATCGTGCGCGTTTTCTCCGAACCATGCTGCTACGAGCAGCGGTGATAGTCAACAAGCATTGCAAAGTCAGTGATATGGCGGAACGGGCAAGAATATTCCGAAACTCCCGGTAGAAGTCTGTAATCTAGTGGAGAGCACCATCATTAGATCGGAAGATCGGAGTAGCCCTTGGCCGCTGAAGTTGAGTCGAAAAGAATTGATGCAAAGGTAGTCGATGCAAAGCCATCTGATCTGAAGCCGGTGGACGCAAAAGCCGTGGATCCCAAGAAGAAGAAATCCGCCGCGGCGCAGCTGAAGTCCGTATGGCCCATGATCTGGGAGTTGGTCCATCCCCGGCGCGGATTATTGGCTTTCAGCTTTCTGCTTTTACTGGTTGGCAGGTTGTGCGGCCTGGTATTGCCGGCTGCACCAAAATATCTGCTGGATGACGTGATCGGCAAACATCGTGCGGGCCTGCTGTTGCCGCTGGTTTTGGTGGTGCTGGGCGCGACCATGATTCAGGGATTGACATCGTATGCGCTGACCCAGCTTCTTTCAAAGGAAGGGCAGCGCTTGATTTCCGAACTCAGGAAGCGGGTGCAGACGCATGTGGGACGTCTCTCACTAAATTATTACGATGCCAATAAGACCGGCGCGCTGGTTTCACGCATTATGAGCGACGTTGAGGGCATACGCAACCTGAT
>DASXJO010000219.1:0-7172 GCA_036497385.1 Candidatus Angelobacter sp.
TCCTGAATCACTTTGGGTGGGAGAACATAGTCACGCAGATAACGGTCGCCATCCTGCGCAAGCAATACCAGTACGTTCACGGGACGGTCCTCGACTAAAAATCTCCACGCCCCATTCTCTTCATTCGCAGCATACAGTCCCACTTTTCTTCCCCGACGTGTTATGAAAGTACGCGACCGGTCTTTCTTGAGAGGATTGGTTCTGTTCACACGTTCCAGCCATTCTGAAGTCTGCAGCTCCCATCTTTCATCATCATTCTTCGCGTCAGAGATAGATTCAGGTACCCTGATCGCCGCTGTGGCTTCTTCTTTTGCAGCCAATCCAGCTACAGCGCCCAACCGCAGGAGTCCTATCGCATCGCGCACCGCGATCATAGTTTCTTCGGCTGCTGCTATGGCCTTCTGCGCTCCGTGCTGGATCGTCTGCCGCAATTTGGCCGGATTTTGCGCCAACTCATGTCGCCGCGCCCGAATGGGAGTCAGGTGTGAGTTTGTGCTCTCAACCGCCAGCGCTTTGCATTCCACGCAGGTGATCGTCGCGCCGGTACAGCCCTGGGTGATGTAGTCCAGGCGGTCTTTATCGCTAAAAATCTGGTGCAGATTGCCCACCGGACAGCGGTCAGGACTGCCATGGTCGGTGAGCTTGGGGCGGTCTGTAATGCTGTTCTTGATTTTTTGCTCCACGGCCGCTGCCTCGTCGCTCAGCAGGATGGAATTGCCGTAAGACTTTGACATCTTCCGCTTATCAGTGCCCAGCAGCTTGGGTGAAGGCGTGAGCAATGTCTGTGGCTCAGGGAATACAGGCTTGTCGTTCAGCTTGTAAAAATGGTTAAAGCGCCGCGCCACTTCTCGCGTGAGCTCGATGTGGGCTGACTGATCTTCCCCCACCGGCACAAAATCTGGCCGATATAAAAGGATATCGGCAGCTTGAAGCAGCGGGTACCCCAGAAATCCATACATGTGCAGATCTTTATTCGGCATCTGCTGCTGTTGTTCCTTGAAAGAGGGAACGCGCTCCAGCCATCCCAGCGGCGTGATCATGGAAAAGAGCAGGTGCAGCTCGGCATGCTCGCGCACGTGCGACTGCACAAAGATAGCGCACTTCTCCGGATCAAGACCCGCAGCCAGAAAATCCAGGACGACTTCCAACGAATTGTCGGCAAGCCTCGACGTATTGTCGTAGTCGGTCGTGAGTGCGTGCCAGTCCGCCACAAAGAAAAAACAGTCATGCGTGTCTTGCAGCTTTACCCAGTTCTGCAACGCGCCCACATAATTGCCAAGGTGCAGCTTTCCCGTTGGGCGCATGCCGCTCAGGACGCGCGGACGGGGTTTTTGTGCTGGGTCGTCTGTCATTGTATGGAGAGCGGCAAACGCTTATCGGCCGACAATTAGCAGTTTAGCAAATAGCAGTTTCTTCCGAGCCCGAAGCGCAGCGAGGGTCCCTATAGCCGTCATGATTTAAAAGATAAGAAGAACTGGTATGCGATCTAGGCAATTGCAGGCAAATCGATCGTGGAATCCTGCGCATTGATGCAAGGAATAGTGATCCCTCACCCGCAACTTCGGCGGTTTCGGGATTTCAGACAAAGCCAACTACCTACGTCCCCGTCTTCTCCCCGGCCGCCTTCTGCTGCGGCGCTATTGTTTTCACTTTGACCGGCTTTGCCGGAATCCCGACGGAAATCGTGAATGGATCAATGTCCTTGGTCGCAATGCCCATCGATCCCAGCAGCCCGTGTTCGTGCACGCGAACTCCGCTCATGACAGTTGCGTGATACGTGATGCGGGCGCGTGGGCCGATCTCCGTTTTCCGGTTGGTCACAATCATTCCATCGTTCAGATCGTGATCATGGGAATAAACATTGGCGTAGTCTGAAATCGAACTGCCTTCATGGATCACGATTTCGCCCCGATCGTCCAGCAACACGTACTTGTGGATCGTGCAATTGTCTTCAATGGTCAGGTTGTAACCGTAAGAAACTTCCACGCCATGAAAAATCTTAACGTTTTTACCGATGTGTTTAAGCACATGTTTGGCAATCATGGCTCGCACCCGAAAGCCCAGCCAGTGATTGATCCCCACGGGCGAGCGGTCAAACATCATCCAGAACCAGATCAGGGGTTTGCGCTCGGCATATTTCTGCCCATCTACGTCGCCATAATATTCAGGTTCCAGGGAAGCGTTGCGCGGATCAAAGCTGTGCACCATGGCCTGCTCTGCCAGGGGGGCTTCGTGTGTTGGATCGGAGTAAGGCCGGCCCAGATAAAGTTCATGCAGGGCTTCGCGGACGACCAGACAGCGATGCTCGACATTGCCGTTGGCAAACTGCTCATCGAGCTTCTGTATCCAGTCCAGGAACGCTTTTTCAGCCGCCGGCAGCGGCTGAATGTTGCGGTATTCGTAACGCGGCATGCAAGCCCCTCAATGTAAATATTATGGAGTCAATGATATAACGGCGGCCGGATTCCCCTGGAACCACCGACGGATATTCGACAGTAATTCGATTTCTGCGCGCCGGGAAAGCCGCATTTTTTTAACGGCGTCACTTTAAAGCGGCAGATTTCTGCTGCGGGAGCCCTAAGCAGGAATAAAACAGATGGCTGACATGGCTTGGCCCGCTCACTTGGATTACCTTACAAAGTGACCTCGAATCCAAAGATGGCATAGCTGTTACCTCAGTACCGTTGTTCCCCCTGCATTGTTAGCGGTATAAAGAGCCCATTCCGGGATTGTTTTCAGCTGCATCAAAAGGAAGACAGCACGATGATGTGCAGTTTTGTTCGATGGCCCAGGAAAGTCGCGCAAGCGGGTCTTCTCGGTCTCTTTATATCAATTTCGCTCACGGTCCATGCCCAGGATGATGAATTCAAGGCTGACAGCTTTAAGGCTGTACCGATCCTGACCGGCTCGACCGCGTATTTTACCCGTGTCACTGCCGGCCAATATCAGGATGCTCCCACGGTGAGCCCGCTTCTGCTATTGCCGATCGGAGACAAATGGCTGCTTGAGGCCAAAGGTTCGTACTCTGACACCTTTAGCAAGAACGCGCAGGGTGATTACAACGGCACCATTTCCTACGGGATGGCTTACGGCCAGATCGACTACATTGCCAATCGCTACATGACGTTCGTGGCAGGTCGGTTCACTACGCCGTTCAATATTTACGGCGAGCGGCTGGCGCCCAACTGGATTCGGGCCTTGCAGACCGGCCCGCTCACTTCGCCTGTAACCAGCGGTTCCGGCCTGGGTGGCATGGTGCGCGGAGGTTTTCCCGGGACGGAAAGCCTGAACGTCACTTACGCACTTTATTTTTCTGCGAATAACACACATCACTTGCTGGCTACTGACCGTTCCACGGGCGGACGGCTCGGATTTTTCCTGCCACGCCAAAGACTGGAAGTTGGCGCTTCATTCCAACAGGTTTTGCAGGCAGATCGTCCGCACGCTTCCGGCGTGTTCATGGAATGGCAGCCCAACCGCGCGCCTCTAACCGTACGATCAGAGTACGTTCGTTCATCGGGAACCAAGGGAAGCGCTTACTGGATTGAATCAGTCTATCGGCTGAGCCAGATTCCATCATTGCGAAGACTGGAACTGGTGGGTCGCGGAGAGCAGTTCTTTGCCGCGGCAAACTTATCCCCGGCCACGGTGAAAAAGCTTGGCGCGCTCGGCAAAGACACGAACGAAGGCGATGTTGGTTTGAACTATTACCTGCGTAGCGATGTCCGGGCGTCTGCCAGCTATGGCCGCCAGTTCGTGGTGGGGAGAAACGCTAACCTCTGGACGGTTGGCATGACATATCGGTTCATCATGCCGATGCTGCCGCAAGGAGGCGCGCGATGAAACTGAAATTTTTACCGGCCGCGTTTCTGGTGGCAAGTGCACTGTCATTAGGCTTAATGGCCAATGCTAGCGGCGGCGGCAAGGATACCGCCAAGGATTCTCCTGCTCCCACAGTTTCCGCGGAACAGAGCGCTCAGAATGAAAACATGCACGTTGAGGGCGAGAAGCGTTTTCGCTCCAACTGCGGACGCTGCCATGCCGCGCCCCCTAAATTCCCGCCCCGCATGATGGCTACAATTGTGCGCCACATGCGCGTTCGCGCCACCATCACTGACCAGGATATGCGTTTCATCCTGCGCTATATGACGGAGTAGTGATGCAGGCTTTGAATATGAAATGCCCGCGCAACCGCTTCATGCCCCTTTCAACGCCGGCGATCTTAGCGATCTTGGGAATGTTTCTTTTATCGTCAATGCCATCCTTCGGTCAGGCTCGCGTGATTGAAGTCCTGGCCGATAAGGACAGCCATTTCAAGATGGCCGGCATGAGCCATCCGGAGATCACGGTAAAGGCGGGTGAGCCGCTCCTGCTGCGCATCAACGCTCGCAAGGGCAAAACAATGAACCGCGACGGCACCGTCCATGGCTTTACCCTGCTGCGCGCCAAGGACCATCACAAAGTCGCCGGCTGGGACCTGGAATTAAAGCCGGGAACGCAGGAGTTTTCTCTCACCGCTCCGGCTGAGCCCGGCGAGTATGAAGTTTTATGTACGGTCATCTGCAGCGAGGAGCATGAAGGCATGCGGATGAAGTTTGTGGTTTTACCATAGCAGTTTTGTTGCGACTGTAACGCACGCACTGACGCGGCAAGACTGAACACTTTTAGGAGACTTTCAATGAACAAATCGATGAACAAAATGCGCGTGGCGTTGATCTTTGCAACTCTTGCGCTCTTATCGTTCTATTCCTTTGCCAAAGATAAACCCAAGGACGCCACCGTGAGCCTGCATGGCTCAATTATGGACAGCCAGTGCGCCTATAACGTCCACTCTGACGCGCATTCGCACGATTGGATGACCAAGCGCGGCATCCAGGGCGCCACCGATGAAGAGAGCTGCACCCAACATTGCGTGAAAGATATGGGAGGCAGCTACGTTCTAGTGGTTAAAAAAGACGTATATAAGCTCGACGATCAGGTGAAGGCGGAGCAATTTGCCGGCAAAAACGTAAAGATCAACGGAAGTTTAGACACGGAGAAGCACACCCTGCATGTCTTCGATATGGAAGAAGATAAATAGCAATTTAACTGCTTTACAACGAGATCGAAAGAATACACGGCTGCGCTTGAGCGCAGCCGTCTGTTTTGAACGGCAGAAGAAAAACCCACTATCAGGCAGTTTTCTCCATGGTTGTTCGACGGAACACGGCGGTTGCTTCCGCATTGCGCGCTATCGTCATGGTTGCTTGTTCAATAGAAGCCAGAGACTCCTTTAAGGGACACGCTGAATGGTGCAGGAGCCGGAGCATCTCCGTGACCTGGCCCAGGCGCAAGCTTTGCTGTGCGTAATCCACCCCTTCCGCATTGATTCGTGCCGCGGCGGATTCGATATAACACCACAAAAACTGGCTGAGGAGGTCAACTGCCTTCTTCAGGTCATGGCCTAATCCGGCATTCAATAAGTTGTTCAAGATGCGGTCTTGATCACCGGAATCGGCGTTCTGGAACGTGGTCCAGCGCAAGTGCGCGTGGAGGGCCTTGAGTTCTTGAGTTATATTTTCAATCTGATCTGAGAGATCTTCCATTGTCTAATCCTTGCTCTGCAAGTATTTGGACCCCTAGACATCGGAAGAAGTGGCAATACAGCTCTGCAGACGACCGGAAAACAGTGGCTTCAAAAACAAGTGGCTTAAAACGTGAGATGCTGGATGTGGCTGATGCGTTGAGTTACTGAGGTACATGTTCTTCGTCCAATGGGTCCAATGATGGGATCTAAATTCTTGATGCGGAACAGGAAAATCGCACGCAATCCGCGTGAACGCGATCTTCCCGCTGGGTGGTTATCAAGAGGATCACCAGAGTTTGCGGCTCGGGTTACCGCCGTCACGTTGTGGCGGATGTGCAAAGTGGGCTCCAATACGCCTGGGGGTCTCTATGCGATTGCCACGCTTGATGTTTGCGTTCATTCTGGCTGCGGTTGTAACCACGGCGTATCCCCAAACCACAGTCAAGACCAACGCCGGCAAATCCCAGAAGTTTCCGGTGACTACGTCGTCAGCGGCTGCAGCGCGGTATTTTGAAACCGGAATGGTCCATTATGAGAACCATCGCTGGAATTTTGCCCTGCGTGACTGGCGAGAAGCGGTGGCGCTCGATCCGAAATTCGCCCTCGCTTACACATGGATTTGCTTCACCACCACCGATCCCGCCGAGGAGAGCCAGGATCGCGCCAAAGCCAAGGCCCTCTTGAACTCCATCAATCCGGCAGAGCAGTCAATGGTCCGCTGGATGGCCGGTGTGCACGAGAACAATTACGTGGAAGGCATCCAGGCCATGAACGACGTGGCCCAGGCCTATCCGCACGACAAGCGCCTAAACTTTCTCATCGGGTACTGGCTTTACAAGCTCGATGAGTACGAGCGCTCCAAGACATTTACTTTAAAGGCACTGGAGGACGATCCCAGCTACGCGACTGCCTACAATCAGTTGGGATATCTGTATTCGCGCAGCCGTGAGTATGCCAAGGCGATTGACTCCATGGAGAAGTACGTAAAGCTTCTTCCCAATGAACCCAACCCGCATGATTCTTACGGTGAAATGCTGCGGCTCTCCGGACGCTTTGAAGATGCGCTGGAACAGTACCGTGTCGCTCTGAAGATCGACCCGACTTTTTATATTTCCCAGAAAGAGCTGGGTGAGACTTATGCGGTGATGGGCCAGGAAGATCGGGCACGCTTGGAGTATGCCAAGGCCATTCAGGAAGCTCCCGGCAACGGGATCAAAGCGGAATACCTGCAGAAATCCGCTATGACCTACTTGCGCGAGCAGAAGTATGATGACGCTGATAAAGCTTACCGCCAAGCCGCTGAGAGCGCTCACGCCATGGGACAGTGGGTGTGGGAGGCGCGTGCCTATCGCATTATGGCCATGTATCAGACCGATCAAGATACAGCCGCGAAGGAACTGGATCAGGCCGAATCAGTCCTGGTCGCCAATAAAGACGCTGTCGCCCAGGCCGACCTGGATGAGGAGCGGGCGCGCATTTTGCGCATACGGCTGGAACACGCCGTCGCCCGCAAGGACTATGTTACGGCGCAGAAGCTGCTGGCTGAACTGCAGAAAATGGTCAACTCAGGCTCCATCAGCATTCAGAGAACTTACAGTGGGGCAGC
>DASXJO010000220.1:0-10174 GCA_036497385.1 Candidatus Angelobacter sp.
GCAATCTTGCGGTAAAGCTGTAAAAACGCTTCCTGCGTCAGGTCTTCCGCTTCCGCCGTGTTGCCCGTCATGCGCAGGCACAGTGAATACACACGGCGCTTGTGGAGCCCATAGAGCCCTGAAAACGCCTCCGCATCACCGGCTTTAGCTCTGTCAATCGCTTCGGCTTCGGTCATTCCGGATGCGATTACTTTTTTTGCTTGTGTCAATTTGACCTTTTGAGGCCGCTGTTCCTTTGGATGCGGCTTTGTAGCTGCTTCGTTGTCCGCCCGGGTTGCCCCGGACACTATAAATGACCTACCCGGCCCCGTTTCTTTTCGATTCTGGCCCGATTTCTGGCCCAAGCCCGGCGCTGGCCCCCCTCCGGCCCCGTTTCGTCCGGTTCCATTATAGATAAGGGCTTTCTCGTTCTTTGGCGACCGGCTCGCTGTTAATCCCATGTGACTAAACATTGAAGCGGTTTCGCGGAGCTTTGGTTGCCTGAGCAAAAGCAGTTACCACTAGCTCCGGCTCTTAGCTCTTGGCCATTAGCCATTAGCCATTAGCCATTAGCCTTTGGCCTTTGGCCCCTAACCTTTTCGCCGACTGGGTCTTCCAGAACCTGCTCTGCCTCTTTGGCCTTTGCTTTAAACGCCCTTAGGCCAAATGCAACGTTCTTTAGATTCCCATATCCCCGGCCCCCTTTTCCTGATCAGTGTCATCAGCGTGAATCAGTGGTCAGATTCTTGCCCGATTTTCTCCGTGTCTCCGCGCCTCCGTGGCAGACTTTGGCTTTTTCCTGATCCGTCCTATCCGTGTTTATCCGTAGTAAGGTTTTGGTTTTTTAGGGATCAGCGGCTATCAGCGTAATCTGCGGCAAAAGGCTTTTGCCGATCACCCGATCTTCCCGTCGCCCTTGCCATTTTCCACTCATCGGAATAATCTGTATCGCATAACGAGAGTTGCTGGAGGCACGATGCGTAGGCTTATCTCTCTTCCTGTTCTGTTGTTCGTCATCGCCGCGGTTTCTTCCGCGCCGGCGCAGAATCCAGACATCTTTGTCACGCCGATTCCTGCCAATCCCTTCACTGGCACGGTGAACGTGGAGCGGTCATTCGTGCAGAAGGAAGGCCAGATCATGAAGTCGAAAACGGCCCGTGAGATTGGCCGTGACAGCCGCGGCCGCATTTTTAATGAGATGCGTACGCTGGTGCCGGCCGCAAGCAATGAGCCGCCGCAAGTTGTAGGCGCCCATATTTATGATCCGGAAACGCGGACCAGCATCATGGTGAATGATCGCCAGCATACCTTTCGCAAAAATACTGTAAACCGCCCGCCGGAAGCGGTGCCGCCGTCGTTTCTATCGGCTTCGTCCGGCCTGAATACTCTTCCCCAGAACCAGTTCACCAAAGAAGAGGATTTAGGGAACAAGGTGATTGAAGGGTTGCCTGTGCACGGAGTTCGTCAAACCCAGACTATTCCGTCCGAAAACGGCGGAAAAGGCGTGGTGATCACCGACGAATACTGGTACTCAGAAGACCTCCGCATCAACCTGGTGCTGAAACATAATGATCCACGCACAGGCGGGGTCGTCATGACAGTGACAGGTGTAAACCGCTCAGAGCCAGACCCGTCCCGGTTTGAAATACCGGCGGGCTACAACCCCGCAGGGGCACAGCAGCAAGAGTAGATCGGAGCGACATTGCGTGCGTTTCATGAGCAAGCTACGGCGGGTAACAGGGCGCGAGTTCACTCATTTTTCCTTGACCCCTATTTTGAGCAAAACCCGGTCCCATGGCGACTTCGGACCATAATCCGGGCGCGACGCCCTGTTCGCCGCCACCACGCGACGAGCTTTCTTCAAAGTGATACCCGCTTTTATAAGGTGTTGCGCAGCCAAGCAGGACCTCTCACCTAATATGCCTAGTAGCAAATGTTCTGTATCGATCCCGTAATCGTAAGCAGCGTCAGCTTCCCATGCGGCCCTGATCAGAATTCGTTCTGCCTCATCTGTGAGCTGCGGGTTGCTTTCGGGTGCCACTTCAAGAGTCGTATATTTCCACGGACACCCCTGGTGCAGCGGAAAAATCTCGTGCAGACGGAATAACACTTGTGTTCGAGACTCGGACTCCCACGTAAGGCCACAAAGCAGGTGGACGGACTCGATCGTTGGCGATCCATTCAGGACCGCGACTAAATGAGCATAAGAAATCGCGTTGCATGCCGGTCTGCAATATCGTTCGAACATGGCCGGTATATTCTTGCATGAGAATGCCTTTGTCCGCAGTGCGATTTCAACACTGCCTCACCCCATGGACAAGTGCTAAGGCATGACTATCCACGTCCGGGAGTTCTCGCGACGAAACCTTGTGCAGGCCCGCCGCGCAAAATCGCGGCACTACAAACCGTCATCCTGAATGAGCGGCAAGGCCGGGAATGAACGACCTAAATCGCACCCGCCTTATCCGGGCTTCCGTTTCGCGCCGCCCCTGCACAAAAAAAGGAGACACCCGGCGAAGCAGCCGGGTGTCGGGGCTGCTGCGCCGTTGCCTTAGCGCAGAAGGCGCGAAATTATTGAGCCCACCCTGAAGGCCCCCAGCCACGCGCGGTTTTCGCGTGATGGGGTGGACGCTGAAGGCGAGCGAACGCGAAAGCCAAAAAGGTCACATGCGTGCCTCCCGACAACGCATCCATGCACCACACGTAACAGGCATGACTTGAGCGTCTTGCCCGAGATGAGCGCAACGAATCGAGGGCTGCGAAGTCGTGCCGAAGAGTCCGGAAGAAAGACCCTTCCTTGCGCCGCAGGCCCGCGCGCAGCGTAGTGGAGCGCAAAGAGTCTTTACTCGCGCACTTCATCAGCGCGCGAGTACCGGAAGGCAGGATTTGAAGCGCTCGGATTTGCTTTAATCGTACAATGTTCCTGAATTCCGTCGATTCACAGGAGAAGATTGTGGGAGATGAGGACAAGGTAGTAAAAGCGGGGCTTGAGGTGGTGTTCCGGCCGGTCGCCGATCTCATTCAGAAGATCGCCGGGCCGGCCGCCGAGGAATTTGGTCTCACGCTTAAGGATCATGTGCGCCTCGTTCGGTTGAAACGGCAGGTTAGGCTCTGGCAGCGGGCTAAGGAATTTCTCGAGCAAGCTGGCATCGATCCGAAGCGCGTTCCCCTGAAACTGCTTGGCCCGATCATTGAAAGCGGCTCCCTGGAAGAAGATGACTTGTTACAGGACAAATGGGCGGCGCTTCTCGCGAATGCGGCGGCCGGCCATGAGGATGAGATACATCCGTCATTTGTTCAGGTTCTGAAACAGGTCAGCGCCCTTGAGGCACATTTTCTCGATGTGTTGTTTTCGCTCCGGCATCATAGGGGACCGCGAGGAGAAGGAAGGCTTGACGACGGTCAAGTGATAACAGGCATGTTTCCGGCTCTGAAAAATGAACTTTCGACGAAAATGCAGCGGGTGAAGGTGGCTGACATCCGGCACAAATTTGATGAAGCGGGGCTGAATCTCAATTTGGACAGATTGGGCGTAGTGAAAGTGGAAAAATTGGGTGCAGAGGTTTTTTGGTATGAGATGACACGTTTCGGCCTGAGATTCGTCGGTGCGTGCCAATCTCCAAAGAAGGAAGCTACGGCAAGCCATGCCTAAGAGCGGCTGTTCGCCGGGGTATCTGCCGGAAGCCGCATATCAGGCGCGGGCGAAAGCCGCACTTGATCGGCTCTATCAAGAGGTAGCTGTTCAATGGTATCCGTTTCGCGGCGAAGGGCGCGATATGTATGCGCCTCGGGTTGATATTGCCGTCGGGCCGTTTGCGATCGAGCGTCGGTACATCGACGAATACACTGATCTCATGCGCGCGACGCGCAGCTTTATCGAGAATCTAATCGAGCAGCACAATCATAACGCGAGAGGTATCGGCCAGCCGCTTGAGTTTGACGACGTGCTTCATTTCAACGACAACGCGCGATGTCTTATCGCAATAGAGATCGAAGAATGGGGTGGCCGGAAACATTGCCTGGGAAATCTAGTGAACGCGTCCTCACTCGGCAGGATAGGTATTTTGGTCGCGAGGACTCCTACCGTGCTCCGGACCTTCTTGCGTCAGCGGACGTTTTTTCAGTTCTTGGAGGATGTCGGCAAGAACACCTTCAAGACAGCGAACGCGCTTGTGCTTAGTGAGGCGCAGTTCGACGAGTGCCTTCAACGAATTCCTGAACGTCTTCAAGGGAATGGGCAAGAAGATTGGCTCCGCCCGCGGCACGAAGATCTAGCTGAAAGCCCGCCTGATGATCCGATTGTTTTCCACGTACGGCCTTTACCTCGATCCCGACGTACCGGCCGTCGATGACGCAAATGATGTTCTAGCTCCGACAGCGCCAAGCCTGTAAAAGCCTCAGTCATAGTTGTCGACAACGCCCGAATTATTCGTGTAGTGAAAAATTCCAGTTTGGGATGTATTTCTGCGAGGCGTTCAGGGCAACCCGAGAGCGCCTCATCTTAATCTCTGTATCGCCCGCCTTCCTGCCTGCATCAATAAAATTCATGAACATCGCATTCATCGGTCTGGGCAACATGGGTTCGGCCATGGCCGGCAACCTGATCAAAGCCGGACACACGCTCACCGTCTATAACCGCACGCGCGCCCGCGCCGACGCACTCAAGCCTCTGGGCGCCCGCGTGGCCTCTACGCCGGGAGAAGCCGCTGCCGGCGCTGAGGTCGCCATCACCATGCTGGCCGACGATCACGCCCTGGAATCCGTTGTCTTTGGCCTTACAGAAACCGGATCGGGCAATGAAAAGGGAACTGCCGGCCGAGCCAACCTGCTCGATTCGCTGCCGCCGAACGCAATCCACGTTTCCATGAGCACCATCAGCGTCGCCATGTCAAGAAAGTTGGCCGCTGCGCACGCTGAGCGCAAACAGAATTACGTCTCCGCTCCGGTCTTTGGACGCCCGGAAGCTGCGGCCGCCGCAAAATTATTTATCGTCGCAGCCGGGCCGGCGGCCCAGATTGAGCGTTGCCATCCGCTGTTTGACGCCATGGGGCAGAAAACTTTTGTGGCCGGCGACGACGCTTCCGGCGCGAACCTGATGAAGCTCGCAGGAAATTTCCTGATCACCGCCGTGATTGAAGGTCTGGCGGAAAGCTTTGCCCTGGTGCGCAAAGCCGGGCTCGACGCCAACCTGTTCCATGAGATCCTGACCAGCTCGCTCTTCAACGCGCCGATCTATAAGACCTATGGCGCGCTGATTAACTCGCAGAAGTTTGAGCCTGCTGGATTCAAGCTGCCGCTGGGCCTGAAAGATAATCGGCTGCTGCTGGCCGCCGCCGAAGAAAATGCTGTCCCCATGCCGATGGCGAGCCTCATCCGCGACCGCTTTCTTGCCGCCTTGGGTCAGGGTATGGGAGAACTCGACTGGTCCGCAATTTCAAAACTTTCAGCCAAGGACGCAGGATTGTGAAATTGCTTTTTGCTTGACACGAAAGCGAACAAATGGTAAAGTTAGAAATTCGCTTCAGAGCGGAAAAGTAGTGCAGTGGACGGTCTTTGACAACCTAGCAGCTAGCAATTGGCAATTAGCAATTAGCCAGATTCGACCCCGAAATGAGGGTGAAAAAAGGCTTCGACCGTCCGGTGACCGTCCGGTCGAATCGGTTTTCTCTTTTGTTTGTAACAAGAGTCTTACCCCCGGGTGGGCTATGTAGAAAAAACAGCCTTTAGCTTTTAGCCATTAGCTCTTAGCTAAGCGCAAAAGGAACCCCAAACCTGCCCAAGTCCACGCCAATTGAGGCCTAAACGCTCAAGTACACGCCAATCTGGGATGGCTTGGGATGAGTGCTCTGAAGTCTGCGCCAATCTGGGATGACCCAGGGAGGGGGAGGACGGGGGATCGCCGTCATCGCGCGACATCGCCCGACATCGCCGGGATCGGAAAGGCAAAGGGACACTGCGGAGACGCGGAGAACAGCCAAGATCGGGATATCCCACGGGATTGAATTGCGTAAGTGCTTTAGAATCCTAATTGAGTGGGAGGGGGAGGGCAGGGGTGGCTTCGCCAATCTGGGGCGTTCGACTTCCGGCTACGCCGCTCGCTCACGATTGACAGCTAGAGGCGCGGCGATTTTGCGCCGCGCACCTTCGGTTACTTCACGGATGCCCCACCACCACAATCGACTCTGGGGCGCCTGGGGTCGACGCGGTAGAGATCAAAGCCGTGGTAATGTTGGCAGCGGTAATGTTTGCGTTGAAGACAGACACGGTAGATCCGCTACTTGCCACGTAAAGAAATCTCCCTGTGGGATCTACGGCCAGGCCAACAGGGCCGGTACCAACAGGGCCGGGAGCGAGGGGCACCGTGAGGGTTGTTGTACCGATGGCGCCGGTGGCGTCCACGGTGTTTACCGTGAAATTGTTTGAAAGGAAGCTAGCAATGTAAAACAGCGGAGTGGTGGCATTCAGCGGCGTGTTAAACGCAATGGCGGTGGGATTTGCCGGCGACGAACCCGACGGTGTCGCAACAATGGGCGTAAGCGTGCCGTTGTTGGTATTGATGTTGAGAGTGCGAATGTTATTCGTGCTGCCGCCGTCGGTAGCCATCAGCAGTTCGAATGTCGGCACAGCTTTTACTGCCAACATGGTGTTGGTACCGGGATCAAAGCCGCCAACGGCCTGGCGCGTGAGCGTGCCGTTGGTGTTGATGGTGTAAAGATTAATGCCGCCGAGGGTCGCGATCACATAAAGGAACTGGCCGCTTTGGTCGATAGTGATTTCGCCCGGCCCAAAGTTAGTCGAGGCGGTTGAGATAGCGGTCAGGCAGCCCGTAGTTGGATTGATGGAGAAGCCGCTGACATCTCCTTCATCATTGAGTGTGTAAAGAAGGGTGCCCGCAGGATTAATGACTATCCTGAACGGCTGCAAGCCAGTAGCCATTGTGGGGCAAGGCACCGGCGTAAGCGTTCCGTTGGCGGGACTAATAAAGAACTCGCTGATCTGATTATTCTGAAATAACGTAACGTAAAGAAATCGGTTGTTAGGTGAGGCGGCTATTCCAAAAGGCTGTCCCGGCATGTTAAAAGGCGATCCCGAAATTCCCGTAAGTGCTCCGGTAGTGTCATTGGCAAAGCCAGCAATCCTGTTTTCGCCGGGGAGTGTCACATAGACAAAAGCATTGCCGGAAGTGGGAGTCAGCGTGGGGCCGCCCGCTGTTAGATCGCTCTGTGAACAGCCGGTGATCAGAAAGATGAAGCCGAGAAAAACTGCAGCTCGGAGGAAGCTTATCAAAGACAACTCCCTTGGAATCCTAGTTGAGGGAGGGGTACCCCTCACGGATGCCCCACCACCACAATCGACTCTGGCCCGCCGCCCGTTGGTGACGTTGAGATCAAAGCCGTAGTGGTATTGGCAGCCGTGATGTTCGCATTCAACACGGACACGGTATTCGATCCATTATTGGCCACGTAAAGAAATTTGCCTGTGGGGTCCACAGCCAGATCAATGGGACCTGTGCCCACAGGCACGGTAAGGCTCGTGGGGCCAATGGCGCCAGTGGCGTCCACGGTGTCCACCGACAGATTGTTAGAAGCGGTGTTTGCGATGTAAAACAGCGGCGTGGTGGCATTCAGCGGCGTGTTAAACGCAATGGCGCTGGGATTTGCCGGCGACGATCCTCCCGCTGTCGTAACAATTGGAGTCAGCGTGCCCGAGCCGCTGTTGACGTGCAAAGTGATTATGTTATTAGTGCTGCCGCCGTCAGTCGCCATTAGTAGTTCGAATGTTGGGACAGCTTTTACGGCCAGCATGGTTCCGCTTCCAGAATCGAACCCGGCAATCGCCAGCCGGGTGAGCGTGCCGCTGGCTCCGATTTGGAAAGCGTCAATGCCTCCGGCTTGGGTTACGACATAAATGAACTGGCCGCTCTGGTCGATGGTGATTCCGCGCGCCGTGGCATCCGTGGGCGTGGTTGAGATAGCGGTAAGGCATCCTGTAGTTGCGTTAATGCTGAAGCCGGTAATGCTTCCCACCTGGTTGGCCGTATAAAGAAGCGTTCCCGCAGGATTAACGGCGATCTTCAATGGCTGCACGTCAGTGGTGGCAGTTGTGGTGCAAACCAGCGGCGTAAGGGTTCCGTTGCCGGGATTAATAAAGAACTCGCTGACCTGGTTATTCTGGAATGACGTTACGTAAAGAAACTGGTTGTTGGGCGTGGCTGCGATCCCAAAAGGCTGTCCGGACACGGCAAAAGGCGATCCCGGGATTGGGGTTAGCGCCCCGGTGCCATCGTTGGCAAAGGCGGAAATGCTGTTTCCGCCAGCGTTCGCCGTATAAACAAAAGCGTTGCCCGGCACTGGAGTCGGCGTGGGGCCGCCTCTAGTGACGCTGCTGGGAGAGCACCCAGCCATCGACATAAGTAAGCAGCAGAAAATTATAAGGAAGCAGGAAAAAGTTGCGGCGCGAAGCAGGCGCAGTGGAAAGCCTTTCATCGTCACTCCTTCTCTGACACCACAGCCGCAGCCGAAATTCCCAGTGGCCCCAACGCCTGCCCTTGGATGTCTGCGGCCAAACTCGGATGTGGCTATGATAGCGCAACCGGCAGCAGCTTACGCCTGTTTCAACCGACAGGGGAAGCCACAAAGCAACTGCGTCTTCCACAGCGTTTGTTTGTTTCGATTCGTGAATTTTACTTCGACTGCGGGCTCTGCGAGGAGGCAGCAGCCGGCGACATCTCTGCCAGCTGGCTGATCAGCTTCTGCTCCTGATCGGAGAAAGTGCTGCGGAAGCGGTCTGACTGGATTACCTGTTGCCGCTCAGCCGCAGGCATCTTGCGCAGATGCCGCAACGCCGTATGCACAGCGACCTGCCGTTCCGGAGGCAGGCCCTTAAGCTGCTGATTGGCGTCACGCAATTGCTGCCGCTGTTGTGGCGACAGCTTGGAGAGGAACTCCATGCGCTTTACGGCTTGTTCGCGTTGCGCGGGCGGCAGGCTGTTGAATTTTTTCAGCCGTTCGCGCAATGCTGCTTGCCGATCGGCAGCTAGCTTCTTGAATCCCGGTTCGCTTTCCAGAAGTTTTAGTTGCTGGTCCAGTGGAAGGTCTTTGTGCGCCTGGAGCCACTCGCCCATTTTGTATCCGTTTCTTTGTGCGGGATGATTGGCGGTATTCGGGCTTTTTTGCGGCGTGGCTTGTACCAGCAGTACCGGCGCTGGTCGACGGGCGGAAGTAGTCACGCGCGAAGGCACATTCAGGGTCATCAACCCTGATACTAAGACCGCCGAAATAACCTTGGCCCCGATCACCAGTTCGCTCCCCCGAACAGAAAGTTTAAGGCTCCGCTACATCGTCAGACGGGCCGCCGGTAAGCTCGTTTACCAGGTCCGTATCGATAATCAAGTCGTGGTTCTTGTCCAGAGATTCAATATCGGCCACGGCGCCGTTATCCGGCGGCGGGGTTGCCACGGTGAGCCGATAGATTACGCCTCCTGCTGCCAATACAGTTGCCAGGGCAGCAGCCAACATAGGCCGGCGCAGCCAGCCAAACATGCTGGCAGGGGCCTTCTCGCGTTCTTCCTTCACGTGCGCCCGCAAGCGGGTAAGAAAGTAGGGAGAAGGCTCCGGAGCCTCCCATTCATCCAGCAGCGCCATGGTCTTGCGCATGGAGCCAAGCTCCTCTGTGCAGGCGCTGCACTGGCTTACATGAGCCTTCACCTGCGGGTCGGCCGGACCGTCAGTGAGCAGCTCAATCAGATTTTCCCGAACATCATTGCAGTTCATACAAATTCCTTCAGCCGGTCACGCAGCACTTCATAGGCGCGGAACAGCAGAGACTTGGTGGCGGACTCACTTAACTTCAAAACTCCTGCAATCTCGCGATAATCCATCCCTTGATATTTATGCATCAACACGGCGGCGCGCTGTTTTTCCGGCAGCGACATCACATGTTTTTTAATGGCCTGGAGCCTTTCCCGGCGCAGAATGTTTTGTTCCGCATTCAGCGTAGGATCGGCAACATCCATCGTCATGCCGGTATCTTCATCCGGGTCATCCAGGCTTACCACTTTCCCGCTGCGCTCAACTTTGTGGTCGCGCGCATGGTTCACAGCCAGGTTGGTGGCAATGCGGTAGAGCCACGTGGTGAACTTGGCTTCCGCCGCATAGGTCTTGCGTGAGCGATAGACCCGGAGAAACACTTCCTG
>DASXJO010000221.1:0-2290 GCA_036497385.1 Candidatus Angelobacter sp.
TGGCACCGCCGCCCTCGGCGGTGGATTTTGGTTTTGGGGTTCAATTACCAAATTACCCAGCGAAGTTTTTTTCTGTAATCCCGAACCTGAGCTTCGAAGGGGAGGGATTCCTATAGCCACGAAAAATTCCCGGGTTCAATCATTTTTTGCCGTTTTGCTGAATGCTGACAGCTGAAGGCTGACAGATTGTCTACCACTTACCTGTTGTATAGGTAATAGAGCGATTCGTATCAGGGCACGGGCTTCAGCCGTGCCGTAAATAGCCAAAATGATCGGGCTTCAGCCCCTGTCCGTAAAGCCGCCTTCAGTTCCGATTTGCTTATAATCCCGAACCCTGAGCTTGTCGAAGGGGAGGGATCCCTAATAGCCACCAATCTACGTCGTTCGTACTTTGCTCAAACCCGATCGATACAGGCCCTTTTCATCCATCAATCTCCCACTCCCACAATTCGTCATCCCGACGACCGTTAAGCGAGCGTGCGCCGTCTTCAGCGCGCTCGTAGGGACGAGGGACCTTGCGTTTTTCAAATGAATCGTAGCTTCGCTTCATTCTGAATTCCCTATGCCACAAAAAATTCCGGCTAAGAATCATCTTTTGTGGTTTAACTGAAGGCCGGTTTAGCTGGCAGCCTGTGTTCCACTTACCTGTTTTATAGGTAGGTAATAAAGCGATTCGTATCGGGGCACGGGCTTCAGCCGTGCCGTAAATAGCCAAAATGATCGGGCTTCAGATGGGATGAGACGGCTGGTCTCGCGGAACGAGCTATGATGCTGTCCGCAACGCACTCAAGGTGCAAGAAAGGAGACCAGCCAATGAAGAAGAGTAACAGAGAAACGGAGTGGAAGGAGAAACCGGGCCAAACCGTGGGGATTGATTTAGGAGATCGGTTCAGTCACTACTGCGTGTTGAACCAGGAGGGAGAAGTGGTGGAAGAAGGCCGGATGCGGACTAACGAAGAATCCTTCCGGCTGCATTTCGCAGGCGAAGCACGTCAGCGTGTGGTTATGGAAAGTGGGACCCACTCACCCTGGGTCAGCCGTCTGCTAAAACAGCTAGGGCATCAGGTGATCGTGGCCAATGCCCGCAAGGTGCGGGCGATCTGGGAGAACGAATCCAAGAGTGATCGCCAGGATGCCGAGATGTTGGCCAACCTGGGCTACAGTAATCCTAAGTTGCTGGCTCCGATTCACCATCGCAGCCAGGAACGGCAACGCGATCTGAATCTTCTGCGCGCCCGCGACACTCTGGTGCGAGCCCGGACTATGCTGATTAACTCGGTACGAGGATTGGTGAAGAGCGATGGCGGACGACTGCCCAGGTGTGCGGCAGATTATTTTGCCTCCCGTGTAGCCGCTGCCGTGCCGTCCGAGTTGGGTGGGGCAGTGGAACCATTACTGCAGCAGATTACGGCTCTCACGCTACAGATCAGAGGTTTGGACCAGAAGATCGAAAAACTGGCGGAGCGTTATCCGGAAATCCGTGTTTTGCGAACGGCGCCGGGAGTCGGGCCGGTGATTGCTGCGGCCTATGTGCTCACCCTGGACGGAGTCGATGCCATCCAGCACAGCCGCTCCGCCGGAGCTTTTCTGGGCTTACGTCCGGGACGCAGCCAATCCGGGGATTCCGATCCGGAACGCAACATTTCTAAAACGGGCAACATTTACCTGCGGCGTTTGCTGGTCCAGGCGGCCCAGTACATTCTAGGGCGGTTTGGTCCCGACTCGGCCTTGCGCCGCTGGGGATTGAAACTAGCTCTGGGAGGAAAACGCGCCAAGAAAAGAGCTGTGGTGGCGGTGGCGCGCAAGCTCGCTGTCCTTTTGCACCACTTATGGAAGACCGGTCAACCCTATCAACCTTTTCCCCAACCCGTTACTACGTCCGCTGCCAGTTGTTAAACAGCAAACCATAACCAGTCACAGATTATGCAAATCACAGATATATAAATAGGGATATTGAAAACATTGCCGGCTTCATTATCATCTCGCGTTGCGGTGACTGCGACCAGGGGCTAGGCCGTTAGAGGCCGTGCTTTAGATAGCAGCACCATTCATCGTCATCGGACACCAGAATGCACCGAGCCCAATTACGGCTCACCAGAGTGCGAATAGAAGCACCGAGAATGAATGAACAACGCAAACAAAAACCCGTCAATGAAGGAAAAAACTTGACTATCCCAGCCGTCTCATAGAAGCCCCTGTGCTTGCAAAGCCACTTCAAGTGTCGAATCGAGTATATTGCGCAAACGAATCCTGTAAAAACAAAGCAAAACAAAAGTCAGTCAAGCGCGAT
>DASXJO010000222.1:0-2681 GCA_036497385.1 Candidatus Angelobacter sp.
TCAGCCAGGAGACCCCGGAGATCGCGCTGATACGGCGCGCCGATACTGAACTGGTGCAGGCCGCGATTGCACAGCTTGCGCCGGCGTTCCAGGAAGTGATCCTGCTGGCCGATTTGGAAGAAATGAAGTACCAGGAAATTGCCGAAGCGCTGGACATACCGATTGGCACGGTAATGTCACGGCTGGCGCGGGCGAGGAAGCAAGTACGTGAGCACATTGTGCTAACGCTGGGCGGCAGAAGAACTGTAGGTGCAAAGTGACAAATTGCGAATGGCGGGAAAAAATCGGACTGTATGTGGATGGCGAGCTGGAGCCGCGTGCAGAGCAGGCCATCGCCGGCCATCTGCAAAACTGTGCCGATTGCTCATCGGCCGTGCTGGAGCAGCAGGCGCTGAAGAAAGCTGTCCGTGTGGCCGCCAAACGCTTCACTGCGCCGCCGGAACTTTATGCAAGCGTGCACCGGCAGATGCTGCCGAAGAAACATAGTGGATTGTGGCTTAAAGCCAGCGCGCTTGCAGCGTCAGCAGTCTTGTTGGGCGTGATCGCTTTCGCATGGATCTCCCGTCCGTCACCGTCCAGCGCCACGGTATCCCAGTTGATCGATCAGCACGTAACGATGCTTGCCAGTTCCAATCCGGTGGATGTGATCTCCAGCGATAAACATACGGTAAAGCCATGGTTCCAGGGCAAGCTGCCATTCACGTTTAACCCGCCGGAATTGGCTGCCGGATCACCATTCAGTTTAGTCGGCGGCAAACTGGTTTATGCGCAACAAACTCCCGGCGCGGAATTGGTGTATCAGGTGCGGCAACACAAGATCTCCGTCTTCATCTTTCAGGCGCGGGACGTTCGCGGCGAGCCTTCTGACCGCAATCAGAGCTTTGTTGTGAATGGCTGGAAAGAAGGCGGGCTGCAATATTACATTGTGACGGACGCCGCCCGGGAAGATGCCGACCGGCTGCGCACACTGCTACAAGACGCGAACCGGCAGTAGCTATTTCTCCGCTGCCGGTGCGATGTCTCTGGTTTACTGTTTGCCGGTTGGTTTGATATCTCCCTTCGGCATCCAGGGGGCAGAGCTTACTTTGGAAACGAAACGGTTTGCCAGCTTCCAGTCTGCGCCGTCCTTCTTCCAAACATCGACCACAAAGAATTCTCCGCCGTCCAGCTTGCCTTTAAAGCTGGACTCTTGCACACGATCAAATTTGACAACCGCAGAATCGGCCCCATCTACCGACGAAAGCTGCCGCACTGTAAATGTTTTCAGCACGTAGTCTTTCGAGAGAACAGACTTCATCCAGTCATCGCAAGGCAACGGATCTGCATCGGGCATCTCAATGATGCAATCCTCCGAAACCAGCTTGCTCAATCCCGCTTGATCTTTGCTCTGAACAGCGCGGAGCAACTGGTTCTCCAGGCCGCTGAAGATCGCGACTTGGCGGGTTGCGGTAATGATTCTGGGGTTCAGCGCGGGCTTGATTGGTTCCTGAGCGGAGCCAGCCGAAAAGCCGGCAAGAGTGATGAGTGCGATAGATACATAATTGCGAATAGCCATAACCAACCTCGAGAAAACAAATTGATTGTAATGAAAAAGCCGTCCGGGAATGCCGGACGGCTTCAAAATCGAACCATAAAAACTAGTTGGTGAAGAACGCGCCACCCAGGGTCTGGTCGCAACCGCCGCCGCGGCTGTTTTCCCATTCCATCTGGATTAGCCAGCTGTGGCCGCCAAATGTCTGGTTGATGTGGGCGCCATTAGCAACTGTTGTGGTAGGACCAAACTTGAAGTTGCACTTGTCCGCGTCTTCATTGCCGCTGGCGTCGAACCAGGCATTCAAGTCGGGATCAGTGATGGCTTCTTCGGTCTCGTGCGTGATTACGTTGCTCATGCCATCTGCGCCGCCTACGCCGACTGCCGGGCTATTAGGGCCTGTGGCCTGGGCTTCGCAGCCGGAGGGGCACTGGTCAACGTTACCGACGAAAGCGTATTTAATATCCGCGCCGCCAATGGTGGCGTGGGTATGGAAACCGCAGTAGGTGCGGCAGAAGCCTGAGCTCTCTTTTACATCAGAGGAAGTCAGTACGAGGTAAACGCCGTTGGCATCCAGCGGCAGGTCATGGCCGGCATGCGTGCTGACGATCGTGGTCAGGTTCCTGTCGCCGAAACGCGTACCTTGCGAATAGTTGTCAAGCACCGAGCCCGAGAAATTCAGATGGCCACTGACATTGCCGGTGGTGTCGCCGTATGTGGTGTTGATTGCCTCGTAAGTGGAGCCGCCTAATGAGCTGCTGCTCAGGAAGCCCTCGATCAAAGTCCTGGTTATCAGGCTGTCAGAAGGCTTGGCGCCGCCGTTCCAGTTACCGTACCAGATGATGTAAATGGGAACCGGACTGGCCTTTAGCACCGTACCGCCAGTGTGGTAGTTGATGCCGTTGCCTTGGACCACTGTTCCGCCTTTGGGGGCCGCGGGAAGTTTTTCTGCCGCAGCGCCTTGCACGTGGCCAGTAGGTCTAACGTCTCCATCAGAGCCTGGACGCAGATCTTGCGCGGCCAGGAAGTTCACTGACAGGATGAGGAACAGAAGGACGGATGCGAATCTGATCTTTGCGTGGGAATTCTTCATTGTGGATGTCCTCGATGTCGTTAATTGTTGCTGGTCCTGTTGAATGATAATGAACAG
>DASXJO010000223.1:0-4376 GCA_036497385.1 Candidatus Angelobacter sp.
GCCTTGCGCACCAGGCCCGCTGCCTGTTCCGGTTCGGTCATTCCTTGTGGCGCAAGGATGGAGAGCACCGCGTCGCAGTTGGGATCGTCAGCCACTGCTTGTAGCGCTTTGGCATACATTTCTGGAAGGCAGTCGCCCAGCGTGTCCACCGGGTTGGCATGGCTCCACGCCGCGGGCAATAACTTATTGAGCGCGTCCTTGGTCTCGTCGGATAGCGTTGCCAGCTGACCACCGCTTGCCAGAAGCGCGTCCACTGCCAGTACACCGCCGCCGCCTGCATTTGTCACAATCGCCAGCCGGGGACCATGCGGCCTCGGCTGCTTGCTGAGCACCTCGGCCATATCAAACAACTCGCCGATGCTGGTCACGCGCAGGATGCCGGCGCGACGAAACGCTGCTTCAAACACTTCGTCCGATCCCGTCATCGATCCCGTGTGCGAAGCCGCTGCTTTTCTTGCCGCTTCCGTACGGCCGGGCTTAATTACGATAATCGGCTTGCGGAGTGAGACCTCACGCGCAGCGGAGAGGAAGCTGCGCGCATCGCGAATGGACTCCATATAAATCAGAATGCTGGAGGTATAAGCGTCATCGCCGTAGTGGTAGATCAAGTCGCCCCAGCTTACGTCCAGCATTGATCCCACTGAGACCACGCCGCTAAAGCCCACGTTCTCCCGGCGGCTCCAATCCAGCACGGCGGTGCACAGCGCGCCGCTCTGGCTTAAAAACGCAATGTTGCCGGGCAGGGCATTGGACTGTGCAAACGTCGCGTTCAATCCCGTGCGCGGGTTCATTACGCCAACGCAGTTCGGTCCAATCAGCCGCAGATGTCCTGATGCCAGTACCTGGCGAATCTTCTCTTCCAGAGCTCGGCCATTCGCGCCCAGTTCGGCAAAACCGGCTGAGATCACAATGGCGCTGCGTACGCCCGCAGCAACGCATTCCTGCAATACTTCGGGGACAGTTGCCGCTGGTGTAACCACTATCGCCAGATCAATCTGTTCCCCGATGGATGCAACGTTGGGATAGCAGCGGATTCCCAGCACATTTGGCCGATGGGGATTGATGGGATAAATAGTTGCACCGGAAGGCTGCTCCATCAGATTGCGCAGGATCGTGCGTCCCACGCTCGCAGGTTTTTCCGTTGCGCCGATCACGGCCACGGTCCTGGGATGGAAAATGGGCGCCAGTGGACTGGGTGGCCACGAAGGTAAAGTGGATCCATGGCCGCGCTGGTCTGGCGCTGTTCCCGGCAGTGATGGCATTTGGTCTATTAGATTACTACTCATGGGCCCCAATTACTTTCCATTGAAGTAACCAGCCTAGCAGTCGCAAAAAGCAAAGGATGTGAGATATCTCACATCCTGGCCCAAAGCGAGTTTAGGGTGATCCTGGCGCTACGGCTGCAGCTTTTCAACGCGTAGGAATTTTATGCCCACGAATTTGCCCGCTTCATTAAAGTCAAAGCCAAACAGGGCTTGCGCCAGCGGAGCGCAGTTCGCACACTGGTCCTGGAGCGAGTAGGGGACAGCGAATCTTTCTCCCTCTCCGGGCAGCCGCTCAATTTGGGGCGATGTATCCGGTTTGCGCTGCTCGTCATTCACCACCAGTTGCATGTGGGGATGACTCTGACGCAAAGCCACGTACTGACCGTCTTTCTCCATTGCCGACTTCGGCAGCAGCGTCGCGTCATCCAGACTCACCACGGCAGGGATTCCGTTTAGCAGCGCCCATCCCTGGTGCGGTTGCTCGCCTGGATACACCACATACCCGAGGTCCACGAGTCCGTATTCGCGCAAACCGGTTAGATATCCCAGTCGCCGCGATTTTTGCGAAGACATCATCTGTGCGAAAGCCACAGCATCAGAAGACGCATACTCACCCATCTGTTCAATAAAGCAGTCGCGGTAACGTGCAGCATCAGTCGCCTTGCAAGCCTGGCCGATCGCGCCCAGATCTTCGGGGCCTGCATTCCATATTGCTTCTTCGCCAATCTGATCATCGGTCTCATGATTGGCCTCAACCTGCAGAAATGTGATGAGTGAAGCTATACCGATTACAACTAGCGCTCCCGCTATTCTCCGTTTCAACAGGGTCATGTCGAAACTCCAGTCGTTTCCTTATGCCGGCCAGGCGTTCTGGTCCTGATAACAGGAACACTGCTTGCTGGCAAATGTTGCAATGGCCAGCTGCTCCGTTTTGCCATCTCCCGTCGAAATGGCGCATCTCATGCTGATGAGATCATCTTACTTCTGAACTGGTTTCGTGGCACAACATTTACATTTCTTAGCTTAAAGGAATCAACACCGTGCCAATTGCGAATTCAGGGACTGGCATTTTTCCGCGTTGACTGAGCTCTAGTATCCGCTGAATTATGGTTTACAGTTTTTTACAATTTACCTGTTTATACTTCGTTGTGATCAGTTAAAAGTTCTTACGGAAGAAAGTTGTGATGCGCACGCGCATTTGTTGAGCATGATGAAAATTCCGGGCAATAGACCGATTCGCAGCAGGTAAGATAGGAGGGATGGCAGCATTTCCCCGGTGAAAGAACTCGCGTATC
Organism: Candidatus Angelobacter sp.; assembly: GCA_036497385.1. Classification (GTDB taxonomy): domain Bacteria; phylum Acidobacteriota; class Terriglobia; order Terriglobales; family Acidobacteriaceae; genus Angelobacter. The sequence goes on from DASXJO010000223.1 coordinate 2,561, forward strand.
AGCAAGACCAGGCGGCAGTTGCCGTCCTTGCTCGCCAGCAGCCGTCTCCCCGTCGGCATTATGAAATCGTGCTGGTGATTGTGGCCGCCATTGTATTCTTTGGCTGCATCATCTCTCCTCCCGGCTTGATGGACGATGTTGACGCCGTACACGGGCAAATTGCCCGGAACATGGTCCAGTCCGGCGACTGGGTGATTGCCCATTTGGACGGTGTCCCTTACATGGAGAAAGCGCCTCTCCCTTATTGGCTCATTGCCATTTGTTATTTGCTGATGGGCGTGCATGATTGGGTCGCTCGCATCCCCACCGCTCTGGCTGCGGTGCTGCTGTGCTTTATCACGGCGCGGTACGGTGCGTGGGCATTTGGACGTCGCGCCGGATTCTATGCCGGACTTATTCTGGCAACCTCCATTGGTCTCTTTCTCTTTACTCGGATTCTTATTCCCGATGTAATGCTCACGCTCACCATCACAATTTGCTTTATGGCATTCCAGCGCGCCATGAATGAAGATGGAGAAGAGCCTCGCTCGCGCCGATGGCCCGCTCTGATCGGCATTGCCCTGGGCGTGGGAGTGCTGTTGAAAGGCTTACTTGCGCTGCTGGTTCCGGTAGGCGGCGTGCTGGTTTACCTGGCGATTACGCGCCAGTTTTTTTCTCGCGAAATATGGCGACGACTTCGCCCACTCAGCACCGTTCTGATTTTTCTGCTCATTGCGGCGCCGTGGCACGTACTGGCCACGTTGCGCATGCCGCCTTATTTCAATTTCAGCATGCATAGTGGTCCTGGCGAATATCACGGCTTCTTCTGGTTTTATTTCTTCAATGAGCACTTATTAAGGTTCTTGAACCTTCGCTATCCGCGGGACTACAACACTGTGCCGCGGCTCGCTTTCTGGCTGCTGAACCTGGTCTGGCTTTTTCCCTGGAGCGCTTATCTGCCCGCTGCCGCTAAGCTCAATTACAAGCCAGTAGATCGCGCGGGCCGCACGCGCCTGCTCGCGCTCTGCTGGGCCGGGTTTCTGATGCTGTTTTTCACCTTCTCCACCACGCAGGAATACTATTCCATGCCAATCTACCCGGCTCTGGCTCTTCTGCTGGGCTGTGCGATGGATGATGACGAAGGTAAGTTCATTACGTTTGGCAGCAGAACCATTGCCCTAATTTCGACCGTGGCTGTCGCCGTAATCGGAGCCGTTTTATTCGCCGTGCGCCATGTTCCCGCAGCGGGCGACATTTCCAGCGCGCTGCAGCAACACCCTGAGTCTTACACGCTTTCGCTCGGACACATGGGCGACCTGACCTTGCAATCATTCGCCTATTTGCGGGCGCCGCTCATGGTTGCCGGGATTGCGTTTCTTGCGGGTGCCGCAGGCGGCTGGCTTCGTGGACGCCGCGCATTCATCGCGCTAGCAGTCATGATGGTCTTGTTCCTGCATGCGAGCCGGATGGCGCTGGTTGTCTTTGATCCCTATCTGTCTTCCCGTCCGATAGCAGAAGCGTTGCTGCGCGGGCCCGCAGGACAACTGATTGTGGATGGCGCGTATTATCCTTTCTCGTCGATCATGTTTTACTCGAATACAGGCGCTTTGCTGCTGAATGGGCGGGTGAATAACCTTGAATATGGTTCTTATGCGCCGAATTCCCCCCCTGTTTTTATCAATGATGCTGCCTTTATAAGGCTTTGGTCAGGTACAATTCGCTATTATCTGGTGACTGATAGCAGCGGGCTCGCTCGTCTGAGTGCCTTGGCCGGTTCTGCGCGGTTCCACCAGGTTGCTGAAAGTGGCGGCAAATTCCTATTTACCAATGGCCTTTC
>DASXJO010000224.1:0-5080 GCA_036497385.1 Candidatus Angelobacter sp.
CTGACGATTGCCGACCTTCTGTTCCAGAAATTCACTCAGCAGCAATGTTTGCTCTTTGAGCTTCTGCGCGAGCGGATCGTCGGGGAAGAGATTAGGCAACTCGTCACGGAAGACAGAGGCACAGCTCGGCTCCAGCACCACGATGGGAACTCCGGCGAGCAGTTGCGGCTTCAGCGCGTGCATCACGCGTTGCAGATAAGTTTTCGCCAGGTCGAGCATGCCGTAGTCATAGAGCGGACGCCCGCAGCAGAGGTGCTCTTGCGGAACCTGGACGGCGAAGCCAGCCTGTTCAAGAACTTCTGTTGCGGCCTGCGCGGTTTCAGGGAAGAAGTAGTTGTTGAACGTGTCCGGCCAGAGAATGACTCTGTTGTATTCGCCGCTGAACTGGGGATGATCTTCAGATGCTCGCTTTTTGAACCAGTTGCGGAAGGTCTGCGGAGCGAATTCGGGAATGCGGCGCTGGAGCGGTATACCGGCTGCCAGTTTCGCCAAATGGCTTAGCCCTGGCGTCTGCGTAACCAGATTCACCATTCCCGGCCAGGCCGAAGCCAAGCGCGACCATTGATCGATCAGCGCAAAAGCGTATGCATGCCGGGGACGTATGCGGCCTTCCCAGTAGTGCGACAGAAAGTCTGCCTTGTAGGTGGCCATATCAACATTCACCGGGCAATCGCCTTTGCAGCCTTTGCAAGCCAGGCAGAGGTCGAGCGCTTCTTTCACGTTCTTATCGCGCCAGCGGTCGTTAATGACGCCGCCGTGGAGCATCTCCCAGAGATGATGCGCGCGGCCACGGGTGGTGTGCCGCTCTTCATGAGTGACCATGAAGCTGGGACACATGGTGTCGCCTTCCGCCGATTCGGAATCTTTTCTGCGGCATTTGCCGATGCCAACACAGCGCAGCGCCGCGTGAGCAAAGCTGCGGTAATCCTGCGGATATTTGAAGTGGGTCGGCGGGTCCCAGGGATGGTAGTCTGCCCCCAGGCGCAGATTCTGGTCGATGCGGTAAGGATCGACGATCTTGCCGGGATTCATCTTCCAGTCCGGGTCCCAGATGGATTTAAATTCCCGGAAAGCTTCAATCAGCTCTTCACCAAACATCTTGTAGAGGAACTCGGCTTTGGACTGGCCGTCGCCATGCTCGCCGCTGAAGCTGCCGCCATACTTAACGCAGAGATCGGTAGCTTCCTCCATGAATGACCGCCACTTCTTTATTCCTGGTTCGCTCGTCAGATCAAAGCTGACACGGCAATGTAAGCAGGCCTGTCCAAAGTGGCCGTACATGGCAGAGTTATATTCATACTTGTTGTAGAGGGCGCGCAGCTCGCGCATGTATCCGCCCAGCTTCTCCGGAGGCACGGCAGAATCTTCCCAGCCTTCCCATGTGTCCGGCTGGCCGGGAATAAAGGCGGTCACGCCCAGACCGGATTCACGCACTTTCCAGATATGCTCCATGTCGTCTTTGTCAGTGAAGAGCTTCATGGAGGGCGCATTCGGCTTGGCTTTCAGCTTGGCCATAACCTCATGGGCCATTTGCAGCGCGTCATCTCTTTTGTCCGCGCCGAACTCTGCCATGAGCCAGCCTTTTCCTTCAGGCAGCATGTACAGGTATTGTTTGTCCGGGCCGCCTTTTTTCTCAATGTTCTGGTAGAGCGTGTAATCGATTCCTTCCAGCGCCGTCGGGTGGTAAGGGTCAATATCCATCACGTGGTCTGCTGCTTCGTAAATATCAGGATAGCCAAGCATCAAAACGACCCGCTCAGCCCTGGCATCGATCAGCTTGCACTTGGCTTCAAGGACCGTCACCAGAGTGCCTTCGCTGCCGACCAGAGCACGGGCAATATTGAAGCGGCCCTCTTTATCAGGCAAGAGGTTATCCAGGTTGTAGCCGGAGATGCGGCGCGGAATCTTGGGATACCTTTCCTGCACCAGCCGGCCATAGCGCTCGCGCAGGGATTTGAGATAGCGGTAGATATCGCCAACACGTCCTCCCTGTGCGACGAGCCGGTCCATCTCCGCTTCATCCATCCAACCCACGGTCATGCGAGTTCCGTCATAGAGCAGGATTTCCAGCTCTTCAATGTTCTCGCTGGTGCGGCCTGACATCTGCGCGTGAGCGCCGCAGGAGTTGTTGCCAATCATGCCGCCAAAACAACAGTGATTGTGCGTTGCCGGATCAGGCCCCCAGTTCAGCATATTGCTGGTTTCTTTGAGTGCACGGTTGCGCAGCTCATCACAGACTGTGCCGGGCAGGACGCGCGCCCAGCGCTCCGCTGCGTTCAGTTCCAGAACGCCATGCATGTACTTTGACCAGTCCATCACGATGGCGGTGTTGCAGCACTGCCCTGCCAGGCTTGTGCCTCCGGCCCGCGAAAGCAGCGGCGCACGAAATTTGCGACAGGCAGCTACTGTCTGAACTACATCTTCCTTTGATTTCGGTATCACCACGCCGATAGGAGGCTGGCGGTAGTTGGAGCCGTCCACTGCATACATCGCTCGGCTGCCGGCGTCAAAGCGGACCTCGCCTTCAACTTTCCTGCGCAGCTCTGCTTCTAGTCCGGCTGCGTCAACATCGTCCCCGGCGGAGCGCCAGTCAGGTGGTCGCGAGGCGATTGTCTGTTTTAGTTCTTCTATCGGGATCAGCGGGACCTTGCTGGCAGACATCTCTACTCCTTTATGCCGCAAATTTTTCCGCCTCGCGGCGCTTCAATTCAAGACCCAGGCCGGGTCGCGAGAGGTCAGGGCGGAGCGCTCCGCTCACGAGCTGCGGCAGGCCGTCAAAAATCATTCGTTCAATGCGCACGTGGTCGTGGAAATATTCAAGGTTCTTGAACGGCGTCACCGTGCAGGCTATATGTGTGTGCAGCGCAGGCGCGGTATGGCCGGCGAGTGGGATGTTATGAGCCTGACAGAGCGCTGCGACTTGTAAAAATCCTGTTACACCTCCGCAGCGCGTAATGTCGGCTTGCTGAACATCCACAGCCCCAGTCGAAAGCATGTTGCGGAAATAAAATATGTCATAGTTGTACTCGCCGGCAGCAATGTCCATGAGAGCGGGCGCACGGTCACGAATCAGGCGAAGCCCCTCAAGATCGTCGGAGGAGACCGGCTCTTCAAACCAGCGCACGCCGAAAGCCGCAAATCGCTCCGCCTGTGCTAGCGCCTGCTTGCGGGTGTAAGCGCCATTGGCATCAACATACAGCTCCGCTTTAGAACCAATGGCATGGCGGGCAACGCGTACGCGATCAAGATCGCGCTTTGCGTCGCGTCCAATCTTCATCTTTACGCGCGGAATTCCCTGGTTCACCCAGTCGGAGAGTTGCTTCGCGAGTTGCCGGTCAGAATAAGAAGTGAAGCCACCGCTGCCGTAAACCGGCGCTGCTTCGCGGACTTGCCCGAGCAGAGTGACGAGCGGTGCACCGAGCAGCCGGGCCTTTAAATCCCAGAGTGCGCAATCGACGGCCGAGATGGCCATGGAGCAAATACCCGGACGGCCGAGATTACGCAGCCGACGCCACATGGCCATATAGACCGCCGGGGGAGACATCGCGTCCATACCTTTGATAAAGGGAGCAAGCGTAGCGTGAATCAGGGTGGCGGTCGCGGTGTCGGCGTATGTGTAGCCCAGGCCCTGCTTGCCGCCGCCCCAAACCTCAACCAGCACCAGAGTGGTGCGGTCCCACTCAATAGTGCCATCAGCTTCAGGAAAGTCCGTAGGGACGGTAAAAGTTTTTACCTCAATACGGCTGATGGGAACGGCTTGTGAATGACTCAGCATGAGAACGGTGCAGTACAAACGTACGTTAATGCGGACCAAGAAGCAGCGACATATATATTTTTGATGTCACACGCGTATGGCGGGTAGCTTCACCCGTGAACACCCCGTTTATTTTTATCGTAATACGATATGTAGCAAACATCGAATTCAATTGCGCGCATCTTACAGAAGTTAAAGATTTATCGCGAAAGGTGGGGGAGAGATGGCCAGGAAAGAAGTTGTTGTTATTACGGGAGCGTCGGCTGGGGTTGGACGGGCGACGGTGCGTGAGTTCGCAAAGCGTGGTGCGTCAATTGGATTAATTGCCCGCGGAACAGATGGACTGGAAGGAGCACGGCGCGAGGTGGAAAAGGCCGGCGGGCGCGCCTTGGTGCTTCCGGTTGATGTAGCCGATGCTGCGCAGGTGGAAAATGCCGCGGAGCGGGTGGAATCCACTTTTGGCCCCATTGACATCTGGGTGAACGATGCCATGGCATCAGTTTTTTCGCCCATCAAGGAAATGACCGCCGAGGAGTTCAAGCGGGTCACGGAAGTGACCTACCTGGGATATGTCTATGGCTCGCTGGCAGCGCTGGAGCGGATGCTGCCGCGCGACCGTGGGACTATCGTTCATGTGGGATCTGCGCTGGCCTATCGCAGCATTCCACTGCAGGCCGCTTACTGTGCATCGAAGCACGCGGTATTGGGGTTCTTTGCCTCATTGCGTACCGAGCTACTGCACGACGGAAGCAACGTGAAGACGACCATGGTGCAGATGCCGGCGCTCAACACACCGCAATTTGGATGGGTAAAGAGCCGTTTGCCGCACAAGGCGCAGCCAGTTCCGCCAATCTTTCAGCCGGAGGTTGCGGCTCGCGCAATCTACTATGCGGCGCACCATCCTGAACGTCGCGAGTATTATGTGGGATTTTCGACGGTGAAGGCGATTTTCGGCAACAAGCTGGTACCCTCATTCGCGGATCATTACCTGGCGCGAAAAGGATATGATTCGCAGCAGCATGATGGGCCAGAGGATCCCAACCGTCCAAACAATCTCTGGCAGCCGGTTGCCGGGGACCACGGCGCGCACGGAACCTTTGACGAGCGCGCCAGTTCGTTCAGCATGGAGAGTTGGCTGGAGATGAACCGCAAATGGCTGGGCGCCGGACTGGGACTATTGGCCGCAGGAGCATTGCTGAGCCGAGTAAGGCGGCAGCCAGCTTCGAACGAGCTTGAGGAGAAGAAAGCAGCATGAGGAATTAGGGAGGGTTAATTGGCTTCAACCGATCATCGCACGCAACAGGCTCAAGGCCGTTAATCACGAAG
>DASXJO010000225.1:0-2540 GCA_036497385.1 Candidatus Angelobacter sp.
CAGAACACTCCCGGAGTGCGCGCTGCCGCTCTCTCCAACGCCGTTCCGCTGTTCAATGGCGGCTTCGGCAGAACGCTGTTTCGTGAAGGCGAGGATTCCACCAACGGCCAGAGCGGGCACGTAGCGCAGTATTGCGTCGTCTCGCCGGAATATCTGCAAACCATGGGCATTCCCATGGTCCGTGGGCAGGTTTTTGACGGCAGTGTGCGTGAAGAGACGCCCCGCGCCGCCATCATTAATGAAACAGCGGCCCGGCAGATCTGGCCGAACGAAGATCCCATTGGCAAACGATTTAAATTTTTCCGCGATGCGGATTACACCAAAGTTGTCGGAATTGTGCACGACTCCACCTACAACAATCTGGGCGAGGATCCAGTACCTTATATGTATGTGGCGTTGGTACATAATCCCAGCGCCGCGCTTACGTTGTTCTTCCGCACTGAAGGCGATCCGCGAACTGTGTTGAATACCATGCGTTCCCGCATCCAGGAAATGGACCGCAACTTGCCCATCACCAATGTCTGGCCGATTGGTGAAGTCATTTCGCAGTCGCTGTGGGCATCCAGCTTTGGCGCAAGCTTGCTCACGGTGTTTGCCATGATTGCCATGGCGCTCTGCGCTGTGGGCATTTATGGCGTGGTGGGATATTCCGTCGGCCAGAGAATACGCGAGTTCGGCATCCGGCTGGCTCTGGGCGCGCAGCCAAGCGACGTGCTGATGATGGTGCTAAAACAGAGCGCCGTGATTATGGGCGCTGGGCTTACTGCAGGGCTGGTTGCGGCATTTCTGCTGGCCCGGCTAATTGTTACGTTCTTGTATGGCGTCAACACCAACTCACCGCTCGCGTTTCTGGCGATGGCGTTGGTGCTGGCCGCGGTGGGTGTGTTTGCCAGCTACATTCCCGCGCGTCGAGCAGCCAAGGTTGATCCCATGGTGGCGCTGCATTACGAGTAGTTTTTGTGAAATCCCGAACCCGCCTTCTTTGCGGGTGAGAGACCCCTATCGCGCACGATGATCTCCAGGGATACTGCGAACCAATGCGACGATAGCGATCTCTCGCTACGCTCGAGATTCAGAAAACCCTTCGTGTCCTTTGTTGTTAGATCCGCAGATGAAGTTTACTGATAGGCAATCTTCATCTGGTCAATGAAAACGCCGTACGCTGCCGCGGTGCTGTTGCTATCGAGTTGCACGGCATTGGTGAACTGATTGTTCACCGCGCCGGAAAAAAACGCATTGTGCGTGATGTTGACTGGCGTCCGCACACCGTCAATGGTAAGCGCGTCATGCAGCACCGTATGGGCAACAGTGTCATTGTGGTATTCAGCCACAATATGGTGCCAGGTTCCCGGAGCGAAGCGCGTAAGCGCGATGCCGGTTGCGTCCCAGCGTTTCAGGCCGTAGTCGAAAATGCGCCACTGGTTGCCGGGATAGAGCGCCTGCCAGCTGAAGTTGTAGACCCATCCGTTTAGAATTTGCTGGCATTCAAATTCAATCCCTTGCGGCAGATTTTCTGTGCCGGCAGGAATGTAGATATCGAACTCATAACTCAGTGCATTGATCTGGGTGTTAACCGGCGTGTGGTGCTGGTAGAAATATCCATTGGTGTACGGGACACTTGCCGCAATGCTGAACTGTGTGGACGAGCCATCCTCACTCGGGGTGGCGATGCCAAGTGTATCGGTGTATGCCGCCGTTGCGCCGGTAGCGCCTGTGTTGCCGCAGTTGCCGCAGGTCAACCAGGGCGATTCCTCAACCCGATTGATGACTGTAGCGCTGCTGGTGGGCGTTGGAGTGGGCGAAGGCGAAGGAGCAGTGCCGGGCGTTGGGCTTGGAGTTGGCGATGCATTCGGCGACGACGAAGAACTGGCCGAGCTTGAAGAGGAACCGTTTCCGCCGCAGGATGTGAGCATCAGCGACAGAGCAAAAATCACGATGCAAGCGTGCGCAGTCCGCCAAACTCTCATGGAGCCCCCCAAGACAAACTCGTTTTGTTGGTCGTTCGTGGAAGGACTGTAAATCGCGGAAGAGCATCCTGGATTACGTTGAAAACCTGAGATTAGGGGATTACGGCGTAACCGGAGGTCATGGGAGCAACTGGTCAATGGCACATGACCCTGCTGGAAACTAAGCTTTTGCGGTGAAGATAAGTTTTTCAGAACCAACGTAACTTGTTTACTATCAACCTGATCAGCACAATGTCATGGTAAGTGGGGACTTCCGATAACGCATTTTTACCTTGAGATTGGCTGTCTCGCAATTCGGCTTCGGCGCAGAGAAACCATTCTCGACTTGGATTACGGTAAGTACCTGAACGCAGTTATTTAAGGTGCGGAGCGTATTCATTAATTCAGGCACCATGCGTGATAATGTTGCACAAAAGCTCCACCCACAATTAGAGAGCGCACTCAGACATTGACTTCCGGCGACCTGGGCTTGCCAAAACCCGAGCCATTGCTGCGCGTATCCGCTTTGAGCGTTGACTATAACGCCACCGGCGGAAACGTGGTCCGTGCCTTGCGCAATCTTGATCTTGAGAT
>DASXJO010000226.1:0-1558 GCA_036497385.1 Candidatus Angelobacter sp.
GAGCCGCTCTTAAGCTTGCCGTCGACAAGCACGTTGAGCTTGTGGTCTCCCGTGGCCACATTGCCGACATAGATCCGTTGCACGCCACCCTTGCGCAGTGCCTCAAGTTCCTTGGCGCTATAGATGTAGTGCGCAACCAGCTGACCGTCGATCTGGAGCCGAACTGCATCCAGGCGCAGCTCGTCGCCTTTGGCCAATGCGACGAAGATCGCGACCTGCGTCCCTGACGGGTACAGCAGTTTCTCCTCCAGCTGGTTCAGCTCCGCCGCAATGCTGAGGACGTCTGATTTGGTCTGCTGGACCTGTTCGTCCAGGTCCCTCATCTGCCGCTGGTCAGGAGTGGCAGAGGCGCTTTTCTGTTCCGTCTTCTTGGTGTCAGTCCGTTCGGTGCTCTTGTTTCCCTGCAGCGGCGCAGCATGTAATCCCGAGAGAGCCCCAAACGATAACGCCAGCACCAGAGCACTCATAACCGTTAAATGCGTTCTATTTTTCATCCCTGTACTCCATGCAGACCTTGGACAGTCGTTTTCCGACGTCATGAGTATTGAGCAGACTGCCGCGGCCAACAACGGTACACGGGTGCTAAGGTCCTATCTATCCGGGTGCCGATACCTCCGTCCTAAGGAGTACGCGGGTGCTAAGTCCTTTCTATCCGGACGTCTGATACCTCCGTGCGAAGCGCACTTATTTGCGAGCACGAGCGCCCTTGGTAGAAAGCTGGTGCGTAGCGGCCAGCTAATATGTATGGCAATGCGACCTGCCAAGCTTCATCCAGACACTTAAAGAGCGAAGAGAAGTCTATTCGACGCGGAACGAGGCATGGAATACCTGCGCGACCTGACGAGGAATTGATCGCGCCGTGTAAAACGCGCTGACTCAGTTGGATTTTTCCCAGCGGGAATCCGGAAGCGCCTCTTCGTCATGAAGATGTGCTGTCCCGGAAAATCCAACCCAAGGCGCGAGAGCTTGGGTTGCCGCATGTGACCTGGAGATTGTTGCGCAAGTGGGGTTCAACTCATTTGATCGCGAATCGTCTGCCGGTGAATGCGGTGCAGGAGCGGCTTGGTCATTCCCGTCCCGACATTGTTTTGATTCACTACGCTAGATTGCTGGATGAATCGGCTGTTGCTGCCGCAGTAACTGTCAGTTCGAAACTTTCAGCGCGTTCTGCGGAGCTGGAAAATGCTGGAAATAAACCATTTGGCAGCCAATTGGCAGCCAAACGGCAGCCAGTTTATTCGCCCCAGCTTGTAAGTGATTGAAACTTTGGAGGCGCGGGTCGGAATCGAACCGACGCATAAAGGTTTTGCAGACCTCTCCCTTACCACTTGGGTACCGCGCCCTGAACGTGAGTGCCCCGTACGTATTGGCCCTGAGAGCATAACAACTCTGGGGTGCGTGGGGCAACCGTGAGAAAAATCATGGAGCGGGAGACGGGAGTTGAACCCGCGACTTCGACCTTGGCAAGGTCGCACTCTACCACTGAGTTACTCCCGCTCAGAGGATGAACACATTATAACGTGATGAAAAATCAGGGTCAATCGATCATGTCGCTGCG
>DASXJO010000227.1:0-2134 GCA_036497385.1 Candidatus Angelobacter sp.
GTCGGCGAGATGCCGGCGCAGATGAACGCCCGCTACCACCTCAAGTATCCCGAGCACCAAAGCGATGGCGGCGATCAACCGGATCACGTGTATCAGCGTCAAGCCGGGGAATAGCAGAATCACCAAGCCCCCAATGGTCACGCCGATGCCCTCACCCAGCAAGGGCCAGGAAACGTCGTTTGGCTTCACTCCGCGCACTGCGGCTAGCATGGTGAGAACACCGGTCCCGCAAGCGAATAACGAAAAGATTGCCGTGAGACCTGAAAGAGCGAACTGCCGCAGAAAGGGCATCGGCAGAAATGGCAGGAAAGCATAGATAAAGATTGCAAAGGCGACTGCAAGCAGACCGCGCAGAAACAGCAGCCACCAATTCTTGATCAGCAAGCGGATCATTCCAGCCTCCAATGCCAAGTCCCAGTATTGCGCTCAGCGGGAGCGTGGGTGTTATAGACGAACACTCCCGGCAAGTCTTGGGCGCTCACACTCAAGAATAGACCTAAGCGACCCTTCCGGGCACGCCTATTTCAACTGTAATTCCGCCGTGGCCACTCCGTCTTCCGGCGGAGCGAAGCGAAAGCCTGCCTTGATAAACATGTCTTTCATGTTGAAGTTGTCGGAAAGGGTGGCGCCCTCCAGAGTTGCAATGCCTTCTTTGCGTGCAATCTGTATTGTGGTATCCAGCATGTGCGTGCCCAGCCCGCGGTTCTGGAATTTATCGGCGATCAGGAACGCCACTTCGGCGCTATTGTCTGAGTGTTTGCGGATCAGCCGTGCGATACCGGCAATCCGCCGCGCGCCTTCTTCGTCCGCGTACTCGGCCACCAACCCGATCTCGCGCTCATAGTCGATAAAGCATTTGGTGAAAAGCCGCTCATGGGAGACGCGGAAATCGAGTTTCAGCGGCAGAAAGAAGCGCATGTAGACACTGGTTTCAGAGAGTTGGTGATGGAAGTCCACCATCAGCGGCTCATCGTCAGGGCGGATGGGCCGCAGCGTGAAGCAAGTCCCATCCTGCGTTTGCCAGTTTGAGATGTATTGGCTGGGATAAGGACGGATTGCCGGTCGCGGCAGCTCCGCATCCCCAATCGTCGCCGGATGCAGGATCACCCGGGCATCCAGCGCGATAAATCCTTGCTCGCCAGCCAGCAGCGGATTGATTTCAATGTCGGCAATGCGCGGATTTTCCACCACCAGTTCACTAAAGCGGACCAGCAGTTCTTCCAGCTTCTCCAGGTCAACCGGCTTGCGGCCGCGAACGCCCTTCAGCGCTTGCAGGATGCGCGTGTTTTCCATCATGCGACGTGCCAGAGTAGTGGTGAGTGGCGGCAGCGCATGCGCATTGTCGCGCAGCACTTCCACTAACTGGCCGCCCAGGCCAAACACCAGCACCGGCCCAAATTGCGGATCAGTGGAGCTGCCCAGGATCAACTCGTAGCCAGAGGTGCTGACCATCGGCTGGACAGTCACGCCCTGGAAGCTGCCATCGCCGCCAAAGATCGACTGAATCTGCTCGAAGACCGCACGCACAGCGCTTGCGTCTGCCAAGTTTAAATGCACGCCGCCGCGATCGGACTTGTGCGTTACCGTTTCAGAATTCAGCTTGAGCACCACAGGATAGCCAATTAGTTCCGCTGCTGCCACCGCTTCGTCTGCAGATAATGCCAGCTTAGAGAGCGTGACCGGCAAATCGTATGCCGCAAGCACCTGCTTGGATTCATGTTCAGTCAGGACAGTGCGATTCTTCGCCACCGCGCCAGCAATAATCTCTGCCACACGTCGCGGGCCATCTTTAGGAAGATCGCCGGCGAATACGGGTGTTTCATACAGAGCCTGCAGGTAAGAAGTGTAGCGCCACATGTAAGCAAAGCTGCGCGCGGCCGCGTCAGGATATTCAAATGTGGGAATCCGGGCCTCATTCAGCACGTTCGCCGCAAGCTGCATGCGGCTGCCGCCCATCCAGCTTGCAATCAGCGGCTTCTTGATCGTCTCTGCGGCCTTGCGCACCAGGCCCGCTGCCTGTTCCGGTTCGGTCATTCCTTGTGGCGCAAGGATGGAGAGCACCGCGTCGCAGTTGGGATCGTCAGCCACTGCTTGTAGCGCTTTGGCATACATTTCTGGAAGGCAGTCGCCCAGC
>DASXJO010000228.1:0-3836 GCA_036497385.1 Candidatus Angelobacter sp.
GATCACCTTTTGCTGCTCAGGATACGCGCTCAGAAAGTGGATGTGCCTGACCTTGCCTTCCTTATCGATGATGATCCGCACAGGGATTGCGTTATACCGTTGCTGTGTAAGCACGGGCTCAACCCGCTCAAGCACGCTATCACCGGCTGCGTAGTCCTTGATACACACGGGTACATCGCCCCCGCCTGTGCCTCCGCTTGAGCTGGCCTCCGCCGGCAATTTCATTTTGTTGCTCATATCCAGGACCAGCTCCTGCAGCGCCTTGGGATTACGGCTCATCAACACGATTTCCAGGGTGTGGCAGCGGATCTGGGTGGCCAGCACGTACCAGTGCAGCTCCGCATCCGGAGACCAATAGGCAAAGAACGTGAAGGACTGGCCGCCAATTGTGGTCTGCGTGGGCTTGAGCTCAACCTGGTAATAATCCGGCAAATGGTTTTTGGAGTAGTTCACAAACTGCCGCGCATTGGCGACGGGCAATGGCGTAAAAAACATGTCCTGGGCGGTAAACATGATACTGCCCGTGTTCTCCCCTTTCGAGCTGTCGCTCTTGCCCAGTTCGAAGCTACCGCTCCGGCCTAGTTGCGCCAGCACGTAGCTCCCGCTATCCGACGGAGGCGGAGGCGCGAACTTCTGTAACCAACCGGGTGGCAGAGGGTAGGTGATGCCAAAATATGGGTTGGTGAAGACATTGTTGGTCAAGGCCGCAGCTTCCGGCAACGGGGTTGTGGAATCGCTGGCGCTCGACCATGCGCCCTTGACGATGATGGTTTCTTTGGGCACGATTCCCTCAGGCTTGGGATGGCTGACAGTAGAAAAATCGCCGCCATTCATTGAGGCGCCACTCATTGAGGAATCAGGCTGGATCGGGGTATTTGGCGCCGGGGCATTCTGGGTTGGAGCATTTTGAGCGGGGGCATCCTGGGCTGGTTGGATCTGGGCTGGTTGGATGCTTTGACCCCAACCTACGAATGATAGCAATAGGCAAATAATGATCAGGAAACCCGAACGTCTGTACTGCATACTTCACCATCCTTGGAACTACTTAACGACCCAATATTGTTCTTAAAACCGGGCGAGACCAGTTTCGGCCCCGCCCGGAGAGTTTGTGATCAAATTGCCCGCTTACAGCGAACGCAGGAAATTGATCAGGTTCTGCTGATCGGTCAAGCTCAGAGCGGCGGCGGCGTTAAGCGAGGCGTTCGCCTCCGAGCCGTTGCTGCCGTGGGCATTGACCACTGTGACCAGGTTGTTGGTGCGGCCATCGTGCAGGAAGAATATTCGCTGTCCCAGTCCCCACAATGGCGCTGTGCGGAACTGGTCTCCGCCGGCTCCACCCTGGGAGACATTGTCCGCCAATCCTGTGCCCATATGATGGACCTCAAGATCGGAGAACAGGTTGGCAGTGGCGTTGCCCAAGCCCGCAGTCTTTTGCGAAGCCTGAGTAGTGAGCGATATCGTATGGCATACGGCGCAGCCAACGGAAGTGAAGAGCGTACGTCCGCGGGCGATCGAAGTCGAGCCGCCGGGAACGGTGGTGGAAGGCGTAGGCGGAGCCAGGTCTTCCATGAAGACCGCGAACAGCGTTACGTCGCTGGAGCTGCTCGAAGCGTCGGTTCCATCAGAGTGAGTGATGTCCTCCGGGTAGCCGACATGTGCAAGGTTCAGGCAGCCCGTCGGAAGTCCGGTTTGGCCGGATCCGCCACCGCCACCTTCGCCCGGCAGCGGACGGTCTTGCTGGAAGAGTTCATTGCTGACGCCCATTTCGACGTTGTAAGCTTCACCGGCAAAGATCATCAGCGATTTATTCTGCGCCTTCCAGCCAAAGCGGGTGATGGTCCCATCGTTGCCGTTGCGGTTGAAGGCCCCGGCAACGCCAAAAGCGTTTCCCGCCTGGTTCGCTTGATTTCTCAACAGCGTTGAGTCGTCGATGTTTGCTATCAATCCCGAGCCAAACAAGGGCGTAGGAATACGGAAGATGAGGTTATTGGCCGCAGAAGCCTGGGCAAAGCCTGGCTGGGTCAGGCTGCAACCCGCCGCATCGGCGCGTCCGCTTACCGTGAACAGGTCCTCAACTCCGCCGTTCGGGTTATTAACGTTGACCGTGCCGTTGGCATTAAAGAAAAACGGGAAGCGGGCTTCACGCACCGGGCCGGTGGCTGTAACAAAAGATGGGATGGCGTTGGTGCTGCTGCTTACCGTGCCGTTGGCAATCACCTGGCTCTGCGGGTTGGGTCCCACGTTGGGAAAGACATTGGCGCTGGGGCTAGTCCCGCCGGGGGCCGGCTGAGAATGGCATCCACCGCATGAATCAAGGTTAAAGCGGGGTCCTAGACCAACGTTGTCTCCCGTGACCGTCTGATGCTCGTTGAACTGCCCGAGTCCGCTATTGAACAAAGCCAGATCGCTGGCGTTGGCCGAAATAGATGCCAGCGGCCGGCCGGCATTAACTCCCGTCGAACTCCGAACACCGGGGTCATTGACCTGAGCAAACGCCGCTCCTGCAACCAGGAAAAGCGCTGCGATTGTAAGTGTTACAACAGAGATGTTCCGCCTCGTCATTGCGAGTTCCTCCTAAGATTTGTGGAAGTGCTGTCGCGAGAACTCTGCCGTACTGCAGACGATTAGGACTTGTCTGCCAAAGGTGAACGGGTGGGAAAATTTAAGCGTTCCTCTGCTTGCTCATTGCGGGCACAAAGCCAAGCAGTTGGAACGCGGCAAACATACAGCAGCTCTGATTTCAGAGTCAACACAAATTGTCGATAAAACCCTGATTACAATCGGCTAATAGTTCCATTTTGGGAAAAATTTTGATCACGTATTTCCATCCTCGAAGCTCCAGTAAGCGAGCTTCTGCCAAGCCCCCAAAAGGAGCTAACTGCTCTCGCCAATTCCGAGTTACCTCCCTCGAAATCCTGTAGCGACCTTAAGCTGTTTGAGAACCCTTTGCCGGGACTGCAGACAATTGGAAGCGGTCTGCCAATAGGTGACGGGTTTGAAATCTTGAAGTGGAACTTTTGAAGTGCTGCCCTGACAAATAGGAAGTCCAAAGGCAGAGGAAAAATACAGCAACTCAGAAGCAGTGTCAAGCAAAATTAAGGGTTTCTTAGAAAGCTGTTAAAGGCCACAACTTCAGCGCACAAACCTTAGCCCCCTTCGCCAACGTCAGGTATTGAACAAGGCGCACCGCTGTTTGGAAACACGGAATTGCTATTGCCGTTTGGGGAATTTAGGATGTGCGGTTCGCAATACTACGGTCCGCCCGGAGAAAATTGAAAATGTCTTGCGCCTCTTCCTCGAAAAAAATTACGAGCTACCGCTTCGTGTCAATTCTGATCACCGTCCTGATTTCTGTCTGCATGTTTGCCCAGACGGATACCAAGACAGCGCAAGGCAATGCAGAAAGCAAGAAGACGTCAAGCGGGAAGAACAAAAAGCAGTCCGGCGCAAAGGGCGAGGAGAAAAAGGCTGAAGCGCAGCCCGCTTCCACAGAAAAAACGAACCAAAGCGACGGCGATCAGGAAGAAGCAAAAGGCCCGTGGCATGGCCTGACTTGGCGGCTGATTGGTCCCTTCCGCGGCGGACGCGTACTGGCGGTAAGCGGCGTTGTGGGTGACCAGCATACGTATTACTTCGGCGCCACAGGCGGTGGAGTATGGAAGAGCACAGACGGAGGATTAACGTGGCGCTCTTTCACGGACAAGGCAAAAGACATGTCGCCTTCCATTGGCGCGATTGCCGTTGCGCCTTCCGATCCCAACGTGATCTATGCCGGGACCGGTGAAGCTTGCATTCGCGGCGACATCATCAATGGAAATGGCGTTTACAAATCCGTG
>DASXJO010000229.1:0-8462 GCA_036497385.1 Candidatus Angelobacter sp.
CTTCTTCGCCAGTACTGCAAGCTCCGTCTGGGCGTTAAGTTTCGGCCAGATCAGCGCCATTTGGAACGCATTTGATGTGGCAAATTCAATACATAAGTCTTTCAGTTGACAATCAAGTGGCCGAGTAGGAGAATGCGCGAAGAAGTTATTTCTCGCGTTCATCCTAAGACGCTCCCTTGAAACCGGCTTGCCGTTATCTTTCCGGGTGGTTGGTTCCGAACCTTAGCCGGCGCATTGCTGTCGAATTCTATCGGGAATCCGAATAAAAGACGCGCGTCCTCACACATTGAGGAGCGCTGTAACCGCGGCTGGACATTGTTGAAGGGGAACAATGACCTGACCGGCAGAAATTTTATTTTCCCCCAGAAAATTGGAGGCTTCTATGCGACTGCACTCCGAATGGCTGGTTCGATGGGCTATTCGATTCGCTTTTTATTTTGGCCTTGGGATGATCATGAGCGCTGCCACTGGCCGGGCGCAAACGGAACAGACCAGTCAGCCGGAAATTTCTCCTTTTGAACGCGGCGCGCTGGATCCGTTGACACAGGAAGAACGCGCCACGGCGGAACGTATTGCACGGGCCGACACCAGAGTGAAACAACTACTGGGTGAAGGCGGCGTACGGTTGGTTTCAACCACGCCTGTGATCAGCAAGCGCGGCGATTCACCGGAGAAGATTGACCTTCACCAGCGCGAGATAGAAGTAGTGCTGTTCCGTCCGGAAGGGGAAGTGGGCGCCCGAGTTCTGGTTAACCTGCGGCAGAACAGCGTGGCAAATTTACAGCGCCTGCGGAGCAGCCAGGTGCCATTTACGGCTGACGACCTGAATGACGCGTTTCAACTTGCGATGCGGGACACTGTAGTACTGAGGGCGCTCGGTCCGGAGGCAAAGAGTTTTCGCGTTCAGGCTGAAAGAACCGACTCTGAGGCGCGTGCGGAAAAAGAGGTCACAGGACTGCCCGTGCGCTCCAACGATCCCAAGGATCCATGTTACAAGCACCGCTGCATGCAATTGTTGTTTCGCAACGGCACCGACTACCTGAGCATGGCGGTCAATGTGGACTTGTCAGCAAAACGCGTGGCTGTGGAAAGGGGACAATCGAAATGACAATGCGACGTGCATCTATCACCGTTTTTCTGAGCGTGGTATGCATTCTGGCTGCGGGCACAGCAGTAGCGCAGACACCGCCTCCAGCCATGCCGTGCAGCGGCGCCAATCTGGTTGATCAGAAGTTTCCGACCAGCGGCCCGGAACTGACGCACTGGCGCTTATGCTGGCAAACTGTACCCGGCAACGGCCTGCTGATCCACTGGGCGTACTTTCGCACCGCACCCACAAAGCCGTGGCTTTTCCTGCTCTGGGACGCACGTATTTCTGAGATATTTGTCCCCTACCACACCGGGTCACCGCGCTTCTATGACGTCGGCTACCTGTTCGGGCTGTCGCTCGTCGGAGCGAAGGATTGTCCCGCTGCTATTGGGGGAACTGTTCTGGCAGGAAACGTATGCAAGGAAGTCCATGATCGGGGGCTTTCCTGGAAAGCAGATTCCGCAGTTTACCGTGGCGAGGAAGTGATCTTATGGTCGGCACTGGCTGCCGCCAATTATAACTACGTGATGGAGTGGACGTTTCGCGATGACGGAATCGTGATGGGCAGAGTCGGCGCCACCTCCCACAATTTTCCCGGACGCGAATTCGAAACTCATGTGCATAATCCCATCTGGCGGCTGGACGTGGATTTGAATGGCTGGCCAAATGATTCTGTAGCGCTTGGCACGCACACAGAAAACCTGCCGGGACCCACCGCAACGGACACCGATCCGATAATTGCAAATGAAAAAGGCATGCTGTGGAACCCACGCCACTTTAACTCACTGGATGTTTCCGACAAAAACTTGGTAAACGGCAAAAAACATCAGACCATGTATCAGCTGATCCCTTTACCGACAGGCGGACTGGCGCAGCACCAGGAACCATTTACAGTGAATGACTTCTGGGTAACTCTCTACAACCCGGCTGAGATGAGCGCCAAAGATCTAGTTTCTTACATAATGCCGCCTCAGCCGGTTTCCAATGCGGACGTGGTGCTATGGTACAGGGGGTCAGTGCATCATCACCCGCGGGACGAGGATGGTGAAATGCTCAATAACCAATGGCACGGGGTGGCGTTGATCATGTGGACAGGCTTTATGCTGAAGCCGCATGATCTGTTTGATCGCACACCGTTTTATCCGTGAAGCTGGGATAAAGGGAATCCGAGCACAGCTGAGGGGCCCGATCTTCCGCAAGTACAGGCGGGGCTCCGGCTGTGCCAGATTGTGAATGGTACTGTCCCGGCGTACGTTTGCGCACGCCATCCCTTGCTCGCGCGATGCGGCAGCGGGGCAGGTCCATCACCCGACTTAGCCAGCATACTTCGCCTGCGGGGATTCGGGATGGCATTTGTTGATTAATGATGTGATCCGATGACAGTAAAGGCACGGTAAGAGATAGGAAATAGGAAAGAGTAGAGACGCTTGGTTGCGCCTGAGACTTTGGAAAAGAATAGGGATCCCTCGCTACGCTCGAGAGTTCGGGCAAGATCCCTCGCTGCGCTCGGGATGTGGGTCACTTCACCAGCAACAACACGCCTACGCAGACCAGCCCGGCGGAGAGCCAGCGGCGGCGGTCGACGTTTTCATGCAGCAGAAATTTGGCCAAAATGGCGGAGCAGATGTACGTAAGCGATGCGGAAGCCGGCGCAACCAGGCTGGCATCGCCCCAAGAGAGCGCGGTCAGCAGGCAAAAGAAGCTGAAAATAAGGCAGCAGAGTCCGAGAAGAAAAAGCTTTTCGCGGACCACATATCCGATTACCGCGAGCAAGCCTTTATTCATACGAATTACGTCGAGATCGCCAATGCGTTTCATGGCGGCGGAGAGCATCACGTCTCCAGCGCTGGAGGCCAGCACCAGCATTC
The DNA here is from genome assembly GCA_036497385.1 of Candidatus Angelobacter sp. Taxonomy (GTDB): domain Bacteria; phylum Acidobacteriota; class Terriglobia; order Terriglobales; family Acidobacteriaceae; genus Angelobacter. Next base: position 2,959 of record DASXJO010000229.1, read on the forward strand.
CGATGGCTATCCAGAGCTTAAGCGAGTTCATGTTGCTCCTTGGCAAGCGCATCTTTGGCGATTGATGCGTCTTTGCTCAGAATCGCGTCTTTAGTAAGTGGTGCATCTTTACCGAGTGCGGCGTCTTTTGTATGACGCTCAGTGAGCGATGGCCCACGCGCGACGAGGCCTACGCCGCAAGTGATCAGGAGAACACCGGCCCATCGCCAGGGACTGACGTTTTCATGCAGGAAAACACGCGAGAGGAATGCCGTGACGACGTAGCCGAATGCCGTGGCGGGCAAAACGAAGGTGAGGTCGGCCCAGGAGAGCGCGGTGAGGTACGAGTAAAAAAATCCGGCGAGAAAAAGAATGCCGAGGATGATCCAGGGGTCGACGAACGCGTTGAAGATGTGGGTCCAGTGGTTGAGGTGGATTTCGCCGAGGTTTTCCATGCCGCGCTTGAGCAGCACGTCGCCCGCGCCGTTGCAGCAGGCGATGGCCAGATAGATGAAGATTTTCTTGAACTTCACTCGGATTGTTCCGCCTGCAACCCGCGTGAAGCGGGTGAAACTGGATTTAGCGCGGGATAAATAAGCGCCAGCTTTGCCGCCGCAAGGATTAGTCGCCGGCGACTTCAGCCCTGCGAGTTTTTTCCGCAGCCGCATGTTTTGCTGCCACCATGTCTTTAGTGGCTTTGTTGCGCGCGGAGCGCAGCTTCATGAACGATTTCGCTTCCTTATATAGGCGCTGGCGCTCTTCTCCGTTGAAGACGGCCTTGCGCACAATGCGGAAGACGGCCTTGGGACGGAAATAGTATTCATCGTAAAACTTGTGGACCATTTCCATCACGTGCTCACGCGGCAAGCCGGGATATTCAATCTGCGCAACCTGGTGGCCGCCATCGTCAACCATGCGCTCCGTGCCCACGATGAAGCCATTTTTCTTGGCGAAATCATACATCTCAGTGCCCGGATACGCGTGCGCGATGGAGACCTGAATGGTTTCCACGTCGAGCTCTTTGGCGAAATCAATAGTGCGGCGTATGGACTCGCGGCTTTCGCCGGGGAGTCCGAGGATGAAGTCGCCATGAACTTTGAGGCCAAGCTTTTTGGTGTCTTTGGTGAACTGGCGCGCGCGCTCAACCGTTGCGCCCTTCTTAATGTTCTTGAGAATTTGCGGATCACCCGACTCATAACCGACAATGAGCAGACGGCAACCGGCTTCTTTCTGCGCTTTCAGGGTTTCGTAGTCGGTGGTGACGCGCGACGTGCAGGACCACGTAAGATTCAGCGGCTTCAACTTGCCGCAAAGCTCCACAGTGCGCGCCTTCTGGATGTTGAAGGTATCGTCGTCAAAGAAATATTCCTTCACCCAGGGCCAGTACTCTTTGGCCTTTGCCATCTCGCGGGCCACGGCATCAGAGGAGCGTTTGCGCCAGGGATGTCCGCTCAAAGTTTGCGGCCAGAGGCAGAAAGTGCACTGTGCCGGACAGCCGCGCGTGGTATACAGCGCCACAAAAGGATGAAGCAAGAACGGTACGTTGTACCGTCTTATATCCATATCTCTAAAATACACATCAACTACGTCGGGAAGGGAATCCAGATCCATCACGTCCGGGCGATCTGCATTGTGAACAACTTTCCCGCTGGCGTCGCGATATGAAATCCCGATAATCTCACTCAGCGGCTTGCCGTTGGCGTACTCCACCACGGAGTAATCAAACTCGCGGCGGCAGACAAAGTCGATGGCCTTGCACTCATTCAACGACCGCTCGGGCAGGGTGGTGACATGCGGTCCCACAAACGCAATCTTCAACCCGGGATTCGCCTCTTTCATCTTGGTGACCAGCTTGATGTCACCGGGGAACCCCGGCGTGGACGTAAACAGCACCAGAAACTCATACTGTTTGCCCAGTTCAATGGTCTCTTCCGCCGACACATGGTGCGGCGGCGCATCCAGCAACCGCGAGCCTTCCAGCATCCCTGCCGGATACGCCAGCCATACCGGATACCAGTAGGACTCAATCTCGCGGGTGGCTGGCCAGCGCGAACTGGCGCCACCGTCAAAGTTCTCAAACGACGGAGGATTCAGGAATAATGTTTTTAATGGCATGTCTGTCCTAGCAGTTATATTAACATCCTTTGCTGCGCCCTAAAGTCCAGAGAATCCAAGCGGTTACAAGCGGCAGGCCAATGGTCGATTAGCGCATTGGGCGGGACTTCAATTTTGTCGCTGGCGCTCCAAAACCGCCTTCGCTCTGGACCGATGGCCATCATTCTGCTGCTCCTGCTGCAATGGGCTCGGCGCGCAAGTCGGCCTCGCCCTCGTATTCCTCGCAAGGGGCCACGCCAAGCCTGCTCGATTTTTTGGCCCACGGTGTTTCATCTTCTAGGCTGCTGCCACTTCGGATCGATCGACCTATTCCGCAGGCGAGGGCGCCTGCGCTCCCAGGTTTTACAATCTGCGCTCGTCTGCGCAAATCTGCGGCAAAAAGGTTCTCGGCTCTCCCATCACGCGCGATCATAGCGATTGTTTTTCCTCTGCTTCCTCCTTTCCTCTGCGTTTCAAAGGTTTTCTCGGTGTCTCAGTGGTAGGTTTTTCGGCGATTTTGGCAATTCTCACGTAGGATGGAAGCAGATACTTGAAGAACCATTCCCATCGAGAGGACCCACCCATGCCAAAACTCAATGCCAGAGAAAATACGCGTAACCGATCGCAAGCCGCCAAGCGTGAGCGCAACCGCACTTTAAGAGCGTCACTCAACATGCCGGCCGGGTCCGTGGGCAAACATCCCGCCAAGGCCGCGGACAACGCCCGCGCCGCCGCCAAAAAAGCCGCCGGCAAGACCGCTAAAGCCGCAAAATAAAAAGCCCGGAGTTTATACTCCGGACTCTTTACTTTTTCTAAACTGCCGCGCTTTCCCTATATCTATCGATGATCGCGGTCTTTGTCTTTGTCTTTGTGGTCGTCGCGATCACGATCATTGTCACCGTGCTGGTGACGCCAGTTCCAATACGCGTTCTGGTCTTTTTTGTTCAGCCGGTTGTAGTCGCGATATTCCTTGTTCCGGTGCGACTGGGTATACCATTGCCGGTAGTTGCGGTCTTCATCCTGGTTCCAGTTGTGATAGTCCTTGTGATCGCGGTCGTAGATCCGCTGGTTTTTTGCGCGATCGTCTTTGTCATGCTTGTCGTCGCGGTCTTGCGCCTGCAGTGCCATAGGCGCAGCCAGTGCCCCCATCAATACCATCGAACTCAAAATACGCATACCCTTATGAATCTTCATTGGTTCACGTCCTCCTGAGCAATGCCGGTTCCCTGTGGATTAAGGACCTGCACCGCCCTGCATTTTTGTGTTTCTTTGCAGTTCGTTAGTTAGATGCAGGGCGCTGGCGCAAATCGGCGTGAAGGATGTTTAGTTTTAATAACGCTGAACATGCGTCGAATTCCGTCTAATTCCGGCGAATTTAAGGCGCAATGTGTCGGATTACGAGAGATATGGTGTTGGCGTGCGCCGTGCTGGCGTAGAAGAGCTGCCCTTTCAGGGCTGCGAGAGGATTGAAAGAGGAACCCTTCCTCGCGCCGCAAGGAAGTGAAGCGGACTAGAACAATCTGCAATGGTTATGTGGTCGATTGATACAGATATTTTTGAAACTCAACAAAAGCGTGGGCCACCCGCCGGTGGGAATGGCGTGGGGACTCGGATAGACTGCAAGCCTGCCGGTTTTTCCCATCAACTGGGATTCAAGAAAAGAAAAGGCGCGAGCCCATTTCGAACTCGCGCCGATACTGCCTATCGCAATTGTTTTTTATTGCAGGTTGCCCGAGGTCCGGCTTGCCTGGGTACCAATCGCTTCGCCGGAAACCACAAGCTCAACCCTGCGGTTGGCCTGGCGTCCTGACGCATTATCGTTTGAAGCCACGGGTACGCTGTTGCCAAAACCGGTCGCGGTCACTGAATTTGCCACTACTCCCTGCTGCACCAGATAGTCGCGTACCGATCCGGCACGGCGCTCAGAAAGTGTCTGGTTATATTGATTGTTTCCCACGTTATCTGTGTAGCCGCCTACTGCGATGTTAAGTCCCGGATACGCAAGCAGGATGCCTGCGACTTTGGCCAGTTTCTCCCTGGCTCCTGGCATCAATGAATATTTTCCCGTGTCAAACAAGACGTCTGACATGCTGACGATCAGCCCACGCGCGCTGTCGCGGGTCTGAAGAATGGAGTTCAATTGCTGTTCCAGACGGGCGCGCATTGCCGCTTTGTCGTTCTCAGCGGATTGCGCTCTCTGGTCCGAAAGCTGGGCTGCAGAGCGGGATTGATCTGCATCCGCCCGGGCGGCGGCCACGGCATTGGCTGATGTTGCCTGGTCCTGTGCGCGATCAGATCTGGCCTGGGCCGTTTCAGACTGAGCTAGTTCTTTCTGCCGTGTCGCATCGTCGGCTTGTGCCTTGGACTGCGCCTGAGCATCGGCTGAAAGGCGCTGGTCGTCTGCATTGCGTTCTTTGTTGCGCGCCATGTCAGACTGGGCCTGAGCTGTATCCGACTTTGCCTGTACCGTGTCAGCTTGCGCACGTGCAGTGTCGGATTGGGCCTGCGCTGTTTCCGATTGAGCTTTGTCTCTCTGGCGGTTGGCTCTGTCGGTTCGCTCGCCGGCGCGAGCTACGGAGTTCGCGGAATCCTGGCGCTCGTTTGCCTGGCGTTCATCGTCCATTTTCTTGACCGTTATTACGCGTGCATCCTCGGCTGTCTGCACCGCTTCGCGGGCGAGAGAGATTTCAGCTTTCTTATCTTCGCTGCCGGTTTGGAGGCTTTCTGCGTTCTGCAGGCTCACCTGGGCCTTCTTGAATGTGTCGGACGCATATTGTTCTGCGCCGGTCCATCTGGCAATGCGGACCGCATTGCGCGCCTCATAAAGTTCAAGGGGGGTCTTGCTGCCACCCTTCATGGGCTGCATATCGGCGGGGTTGATGTCGCTCTCATAGAGCCCACGTTGCAGCAGCTCATACTTCGCATCCACCTGCTCAACCGTCCCTTTGGTGTCACTCCTTATTTCATTTTCCATCACAACCACGTCACTCGGTTGGGTCACGGCAAAATACGGCTCCGCAGTAACAATCAAGGCGAAGCTTTGAAGGTTGCTGGTGACGTTGAGCTTGCTATGGCCTTCATGATTCAACAGAACTTCACCCAGGTTCACCGGGCGTCCTTCAGGGCTGATGGCCCAGAGAACATAGGTCAAATATTCGGGGCCGAACCTACCCGCAGGCTGCAGGCCGCTGAATTCAGCTTCAATGTGGATTGCGCCCTGTTTACTTTTGACTTCGGCATTGCCGCCGCCCTCAGGCAAGAGGTTGGTGCCCTTGAAATTGACATGTGTACTCTTGCCTTTGTGCCTGTAATTGACTGCGCTTGTGGTCCGCGTAACAACGGTAATGCGGTGAAGAGGGACGTTTTGTCTGGAATCAGTCTGTGCCAGCGTGAACAGCGAGCCTAGCACGATGGAAATGGGTATAAGCAGT